>NZ_DBFEGU010000116.1:0-5063 GCF_048329335.1 Eggerthella sp.
CGAGCTCGTTTCGGAAAGACACCATCTGCGACCCCATGAGCGAATCCATGTTGCCCCGCAGATAACGCGCGAAATCGTTGGTGGCGCGCGCCGCGACCGGCGGATCCTCCTCGCACAGGTACTCGATGGTGTTCAGCGCGTTGAACAGAAAATGCGGCTGGATCTGCGATAGCATCACAGCGATGCGCGATTGCAAAAGCTCGGCCTCCATGCGATGCGCGCGTTCCGCCTGAACGATCTGGCTGCGCGCGTAGGAGAACAGCGCAACGAAGCGCACCACCACGGCGCACAGGATGCCGGCGCACAGCCACAGGCCCGTGGTCACCCCGCCGAACAGGAACGACAGCCCCTCCACGACCGATCCGATCGTGCACGGGATCACGACCAGGGTCGCATCGACCGCCATCCGGTCGCGGCTCTCGCGCGCCTCGACGGCAAGCGCCAGCGCGGCGAAGAAGACGCCTATGACGAACAGCGGGATGATGACGACGTTCGCCTCGTACAGCGACGCCACCCCCGCGAGCCTCAAAACGATGCACACTCCCAGCATCAGGGACAACGCCGCCAGCAGCAGCGTGGCCAACCTGCGCGGGTATCCCGTGGCGCGCGAAGCGATGAACGACAGCTGCAGCAGCGCCAGCACGTCTTGCGCCAGCAAGCTCACCGTGGTGGTGAACGCAGGGAACGGGATGAGCAACGTGATGTAATCGAAACAGAAGAATATCCAAACGCCACCGATGAGCACGTAGAAGGCGAATCGCAGGCCGCCCGTTTCCTTTGGAACGCCGATAAGATAACCGACGCTGGCAATGAGCAGCAGGATCAGCCCCGCGATCAGCACCAGGATTCCCGAAACGAACATGGGCAGATGGCTGGCGACCGAGGCGACGAACAGAGCATCGGGCTCACCCGTGCACAGGCTGTCCAAAACGATGACGTAATCGCCCAGCACGCTGTAGGATGCCGCGCTGGAAAGCGCGATCTCCACTTCGTCACGTGTCGAGATGCCTGGCGAACGGAACCCGATCCAGCCGAGCAAAGGCTCGCCCGCAGGCTCCGAATCGCCGATACCGTCGAACGAGAACACCGTCTCGCCGTTGACGCGCACCGTGCACGCCGTGCTGCTCAGGCGCATGTTGACGAGCTCGCCTGCGGCGACGTCGTTTTCGAGCGTTCCGCGCACCGTCACCGCTTCCACGCCGATGCCCTTCGCATCAAGAGCTTGACGAGCCGCGTAAGGCCGCTCCTCGCCGCCGTCTACGGCGTACGACCCGCTCAGCGCCATCGGCTTCACCGCCCCTGCAACGGCGTCGGCGCATACATCGTCTGCCGACACCCGCTGCAAAGAGCTCGCCAAAGCTGCCGTCAACAAACCGAGCAGCAAAACGACGCACAAACCTGCGATCGCTCGGCGCGGCTGCTCGCGAAGCGTTCGCCGAGCGTTTTGCAGCAGGGCTTCACCTGCCTGTTCGTTATCCTGTTCAGCCATTCGCCCGTCCCCGCGTCGCGCTCTTATACGAGCACGACGTCAAGCAGCCTGCCCTTCCGCCGAACCGGTGGGAAGAATCTCGAGCTTGACGGTCACCGTCGACCCGCGATCGACCTTGGTGCCTGCCGCAATGCTCTGCTCGACGACCATGCCCTCTTCCTCCCCGGCGAACTTGCATGCCAGCCCTGCGCTTTCCAACACGCCTTGCGCCTGTTCCAGTGTCAGAGTTACCACATTCGGCACGGCCACCTGCTCGGTAGGCGCGGGAGCGGCTCCCTTCGAGAGGGTAATGGTCACCTTCGTGCCGCTGACGCACTGAACGCCTTCGCTGGGATTCTGGTACATGACCTTGCCGGCGGCGACGTTTCCACTGTACGCCTCGATGATGTCCACATTGAACGACGCCTTCTTCAAGGCATCGAATGCGCCGTCCCTATCCAATCCGATCACGCGGGGCACGATGGCGAAGTCCTTGCCCAACGCCGCGGTGAAGCTGACGGTCGAACCCTCTTCGACCTCCGTGCCCGCGGCCACCGACTGCTTGAATATCGTTCCGGGCTTCGCGTCCTCCGAGTACACCGGGTCTTCGGCCTTCGACACCAGCTTCAGCGAGGCCAGCACGTCCTCCGCCTGCGTTTGCGTCATGCCGATCAAGCTGGGCACCGACACGCGCTTCGCGGGCTTGTCCGATCCCTTCGAAACCGTGATACCGATGGAGCTTCCCGCCTTCGCCTCCGACTTTGCCTTCACGCTCTGGCTGATGACGGCGCCGGCGACCACCGTTTCGCTCGCCTCCTCCGTCTCCGTTCCCACGGCGAACCCGGCGTCCTTGATGACGCGCTCGGCGTCGTCCTTCGTCATGCCCACTACGTTCGGCACCGTTTTGGTGGCGTTTTTCTTGTCGTTCACCTGCTCCTTTTTCGCGTTGTCGTCGTCGGTTTTGGTCGAGGTGTTGCTGCAACTGCACCCGACCAGGCCCAACGCGCCGAAGGCCATCAGCGCGGCAATGCAGATCGCCGCGATCCGGCGCGCGCGCTTCAGCGCGAATGCGCTCGCGCTTTCCTTCTCGCCGTGCATGCTGAATCCGCTCATGTAAGCTCCCCTCCGTCGGCTAGCCAACGCTCACCGACTCGATCGCACCGTTCTGGCCCGTCTTCACCTGGAGAACGATCTTCTTGTCATCGTCGGTCTGCTCCCAAGAGCGCTCGTACGAAAGCGCGATGGTGCCGTCACCGGCGGCCATCCCCTTGAAGGAGAACAGATGGCTGCCTTCCGCGCCTACGCGGTTCGCGTCCTCGGTCGGATACGCCTCTTCGGCGCTGATGGATTTCTCGGTGTACAGCGCCAGCGTCGAACCCTCGATCGCCGACGTCCAGGAATACCCCGTGGTCGCGTTCTCGTCCAGCACGACCAGCAGGTTGGATTCCGCGTACATGACCCAGCCGCCATCGAGGTCGATCGTGGTTCCCTCGTCGGTTTCCGCGGGAACCGGCTTCTGCGCTTCCTGCTGCGTCGAAGAGCAGCTGCACCCGGCCAAGCATACCAGCAAACCGCAGGCCAGAGCGATGCTTGCAAAGCGGATCAGATGCTTCATCGATCCCCCTCTTTCTTGTCGGGAAACGGTATTCCACCAGCATATCATCTCCATTTCAATGCAAGCACACCAGGTCAACACCATAATTTGCATCCTGGTTGAAAAGCGGGAGACGCTTTGGAACCCGCGGATCAACCCGCGAGAGAAGGATTCTGCCAAGACGGTGCCGCACGCTTCCCGCCACGCCCGTTGCGGCTGCGGATCCATAGAAAAAGCCCGCCTCCGAAGAGACGGGCTTTGCAGAAAACGTGCTGTTCGCGAATGCGAGCGGCTGTTCCTAGCGCTTCGAGAACTGCGGGCGCTTGCGTGCCTTCTTGAGGCCGTACTTCTTGCGCTCCACCATACGGGAGTCGCGCGTGAGGTAGCCGGCCTTCTTGAGCTCGGCGCGGTAGTCGCCAGCAGACAGCAGCGCGCGGGAGATGCCGTGGCGCAGCGCGCCGGCCTGACCCGAGATGCCGCCGCCGTTGAGCGTGGCGATGACGTCGAAGTGATCCGTCGTGTCCGTGACCTTGAACGGCGTCAGAGCGTAGTTCACGAGCGCTTCGCGACCGAAGTACGCCAGCGCCTCACGGCCGTTGATCGTGACCTTGCCGGTGCCGGGAACGAGACGTACGCGAGCGACGGCGTTCTTACGACGGCCGGTGCCGTAGTACAGAGCTTCACCTGCCATTGTTTAACCCTCCATCTTGATCTCGCGAGGCTGCTGAGCCATGTGCGGATGCTCCGCGCCGGTGTACACCTTGAGCTTCTTGCCCATGGCGCGGCCGAGCGTGTTCTTCGGCAACATGCCCTTCACGGCGTGCTCGATGACGCGCTCGGGATGCTTGGCCATGGCCTCTTCGAAGGTCTCGGACTTCAGGCCGCCCGGGAAACCGCTGTGGCGGTAGTAGCTCTTCGTCTGAGCCTTCGTGCCCGTCACGCGGATCTTGTCCGCGTTGATGATGACCACGAAGTCGCCGGTGTCGACATGCGGCGTGTACTGCGGCTTGTGCTTGCCCTTGAGAATCTGAGCGGCCTTGGCTGCGACGCGACCGAGAACCTGGTTCTCAGCGTCGATCAAGACCCATTCGCGCTCAACTTCGTTGGGCTTCGCGTAATACGTCTTCACTATCTTCCTCCAAAAATCTTGTCCTACCCCGCCGTGCGGGGCGGGTCTCCGTCGCCTGTTGGCGGCTCGAACGATGCCGGGCCGACCGCGATGCGGCGAATGATCGGTTTCAAAAGTGCAGGTCGATCGGATGCCGGGTTCCTACGCCGACGCGCAACCTCGGGTCTGGACTCCCTCGTTCGCGCTTCCGCTTCTCGCTGCATGCACGGGGCTTTCGAAAGCGAACCTTTGCATTGTAAACAGCCAGAGGTCGCGAAGTCAACGAAAAACCGCAACGTTGCGCGCGATCTGCATAAAGAGTTCGAAAGTTCCGCCTCGTGGCGCACGCGCGCTTCGCGTGCAACGCCCGACTACGACCGCTACGTCGGCCTGCTCATCGACGAAGCCGTCGAGTACAACAAACAGCATCCGAAGACGTACAACTTGGAGGAAGCGAAAGTGGAAGTGCGCCGCAGGATTGCGGAGAAGCTGGCCGACCGTGAACTATGAAATCGAATTCGCAGAAGAAGCTATCGAGGACCTCTCGTTCTTGTCCGTCTACGAGATCCAATTCACGTTTTCGCCAGACCTCGCACAAGACCGCATCGACAAGCTCATGGAGTCCGTTGACCACGCTCTCAGCACCTTCCCTGCGCGCAACCCCGAGAAACCGTACGTGTTCACCGAGGCGTTGCGCTGGAAACTCGTCGTCGGGAAATACGCCGCTTTCTATTGGGTCGACGAGGCCGAGGACATCGTTCATGTCGAGCGCATCGTTCATGTCGAGCGCATCCTTCACTCAAAAGCCGATTTCACCCGCATCCACTTCGGCAACTGAGCAGCAACTCGAACGGATGCTCTAACCTCTATTTGGCGCATAGCGCCCGACCCCC
>NZ_DBFEGU010000117.1:0-7408 GCF_048329335.1 Eggerthella sp.
GCCGAAAGGTATGGTTGCGCCCGTCGGGCGGAAAACCTCGCGCAACAGCGTATACATTTTTGCGGCATCGGTATTCCTTATCGTTGCGGGTGCCATTCTCGCTGCGCTTTGGAGCATGCTTACCTCGACGGTGGTTATCGTCGCGGTGATGGCTGGCGCGGTGGCCGCGTTCAGCATTCGTATTGCGCCGCAGTGGGAGCGTGTCGTGGTGCTGCGTTTAGGCAACTTCAACCGCATTGCTGGCCCTGGGCTTTATTTCGTCGTTCCCGTGGTAGAACATGCTACTGCGCACATTGACCAGCGCATGATCACCACGCCGTTCACGGCGGAGGAGGCGTTGACCGCCGACCTTGTGCCGCTCGATATCGATGCCGTGCTGTTCTGGATGGTGTGGAATCCCAAAGACGCCTGCGTCGAGGTAGAGGACTACGCGTCGGCCATTTGGTGGGCCGCGCAAACAGCGCTGCGTGATGCGGTGGGGCGCATCAATCTGGCCGAAGTTGCCACGCGGCGAGAGCAGCTGGACGGTGAGATCAAGGATATCCTCGACGAAAAGACGCGTTCGTGGGGCATCTCGGTCGTATCGGTGGAGATCCGCGACATCGCTATTCCCAAAGAGCTGCAGGATGCCATGTCCAAGGAAGCGCAGGCGGAGCGCGAGCGCAACGCGCGACTCTTGCTCGCAGAAATCGAAAAAGACATCTCCGAGATGTTTGTCGATGCGGCGGCTGTCTACGATCGCAACGACAAGGCGCTCCAACTTCGCACGATGAACCTCATCTATGAGAGCGTCAAAGAGAAGGGCGGTCTCGTCATTGCCCCGAGCGCGTTCGGCGAAGCGTTCAACAATATCGACAGCTTCTTGAAGTAGGGCGAAACTAGCGCAGATGTTTCATGAAGCATCTGCTTCGAATCGCGTACGCTGCCTGGACCGTCGCTTGGTCCAGCATTTCCATGGCCGATGCGCGCAGGCAGCGGGGCTACGCACACTCTTCTTCATGCTCAAGATAGGATAATTAAAGTGATTGACTGTCATAGAACTATAGAGTACCTTGACAGCAGACACTAAGCGGTGTCGGAGGGGACAGCCGCTGAAGTTGCGGGTGCCCTCGTAGACGAGCTGAAGGGGGTAGCACCATGAGCGAGAACGGCATGGGAATCAGCCGAAGGGGTTTTGTGGCGGGCGCGGGGGCGACTGCGCTCGGCGTAGGGCTAGCGGGCGGTATCGTCGGTTGCGCGCCAGGCACCGAAAAGGAGTCCGAGCATACGGCGGGGGTCGAGAAAACGGCCTACGATCCGAAAGCGGGCGAGTGGATCCCCACTACCTGCAACATGTGCTTCAACAACTGCTCCATTAAAGCGCATGTCATCGACGGCGTTGTGGTAGAACTGACGGGCAATCCCGACAGTTCCATCGGCCGCGGGCATATATGCGGCAAGGGCGCGTCGGGCATCATGCAACTCTACGATCCCAACCGCATCACCAAGCCTCTGAAGCGCACGAATCCCAAGAAGGGCTTCGACGAGGATCCGGGTTGGGAGGAGATCAGCTGGGACGAGGCCTACGGGTTGGTGGACGAGCGCATGAAGGCGGCTATCGAGCGCAGCGGTCCGCACGCCGTCACCGGCATGTCCATGGTGGCTAGCCAGATCGGCTCTCTGGTGCGCCATACGGCACTCGGCGTGATCTACGGCAACGCCGAAGGCAGCTGCTCCGATATCTGCGGAGCCGGGGTCCATCAGATAGAATACCTGTTCACGGGGACGGGCAATGCGCGTCCCGACTATGTCAACTGCAACTACGTCGTCCAGTTCGGCACCAATGCGGGCACGGCTACCCGTCATGGATACAACATGACCGTCGAGCCTTTCGCTGAGCGTCGCAAGAACGGTTTGCGCCACGTGGTGTTCGATCCGCATATGGGCGCTGCGGGAGAGAAAGCCGATCTCTGGGTGCCTATTCGCCCCGGCACCGATGCCGCTGCGGCGCTTGCCATCGCGTACGTGCTCGTTCACGAGGAAAACCTCATCGACATCGAGTTCCTTGCGAATCGTACCAACGGCCCTTCTCTGGTCGACCTGGATACCAAGCGCATCGTCTTCGACGAGAAGACAGGGCATTCGCTGTACATGGATTCCGACGGCGAGGCGAAGCCTTACGATCGGTGCAGCGCCCCCCAACTCGAGGGTACGTTCGAGGTGGACGGCAGGCAGTGCTCGACAGGATTCACCCTGTATAAAGAGCATCTGAAGACCTACACGCCCGAGTACCAGGAGAGCATAACCACGGTTCCCGCGGCCACTATCCGCCAGGTTGCCAAAGAGCTTGGCGAAGCGGCCTGCATCGGCCAGACCACCGAGATCGACGGCGTGACGTTGCCTTATCGCCCTGCTGCCGTCGACGCGTTTTCCGGCATCACGCGCCATAAGCACGCTTTCCATAGCTGCTGGGCCGTGTTCAGCCTGAACAACCTCATCGGTTCGACGAACTCCGTCGGCGGCTTCTGCGGTTTCGATCCCATCTGCAACGGCTGGGCCGACGACAACCCGACCATGTCGTGGCGCCCCGGTTTATGGGAGCCCGAGGGGCTCATCGATTGCGCCGGTCTGCTGCTTGCATTCCCGAACTCTTACTATAAAAAGGTGTACGAAGGCGATTACACGCCTACGACCATGGGCATGATGGAACTCCAGCCCATGTCCGACGACAACCACTTCGAGCACATTGCCCAGGCTCATCCCGACCTGTATCGCACGCAGGCCGCCGAGGTCGCTCTCTGCTATGCATGCAATCCCATCAAATGGTGGGGCAACTACGACGAACAGGCTGAAATCTTCAAGAATTACGAGTACGTTGTAGGCATCGATATGTTTCTGAACGAGTCGTCCTATTTCTACGATGTGATCTTGCCCGAATGCTGCTATCTGGAGCGCACCGAGCCGCTGCCGCATGCAGCAGGCAACCATCGTGTCATCGGCGGTTTGGAAAATCCGTGGACCGTTCCCGTGTGGCAGAAGGTCGTCGAGCCGAAGGACGGCGCGCCTTCCAGCTGGCAGCTGTTCGCAGAATTGGCAAGTCGCGCCGGAAAGAACGCCGAATTCATCGCCACGCTTAACGGCATGTTCCGCGTGAAGGACGAGTATTCGGTACCCATGGACCAGAAGCTCGACGTAGAGGCTTTCGCCGATTCCATCTTAAAATCCAACATCGACGAAGAGCACGACTTCGCATGGCTGAAAGAGCATGCTGTGTACGATCATCCTCGCACCGTTGACGAAGTGTACATCTGGGCAAACGGTGAACCTGGCCGCGTGCCGCTGTACTTCGACTTCCTGTTGGAGGCGAAGAGCAAGGTGGAGGCCAAGGTCGCCGAGCTGGGCATTCCGTGGGAGGTCGACGACTACCAGGCTCTTCCCGATTGGAAGCCCGGCTGCGGGTATGAGGTGACCGATCCTGGCTTCGACATCCTCCCCGTGTATTACACCGATGCGATCAACACCGACTCGTGGCTCATGGAGAACCCCTGGATCAACGAGATCAATGAAGAGAACCCTTACGGCTACACCATTGAGATCAACGCCGCTACGGCTCGGGCGAAAGGGTTCGCCAGCGGTGATAAGGTGAGGCTTGTCACGGTCGACGGCGTATCGGTGGAGGGCGTGCTGGCTACGTCCGAGGGCGTGCATTCCGAATGCGTGGCCGTCATCGGCGGGCACTGGGGTTCGAAATCGGCCTATATGCCCATTGCGAAGGACAAGGGCGTTCCCGTTGTGCATCTGGTTCCCGGTCAGACCCCTGACCGCATGGATCATGTGTGCTCGGCGTTCGACCAGTGCATTCGCGTCAAGCTTGAGAAGATCGCATAAAGGGAGGAGTGAACCATGGCTTACGGAATGCTGATCGATCTGAAGAAATGCGTGGGATGCCACGCATGCGCCGTAGCGTGCAAGGAGGCGCATGGAACCCCTCCGGGTATAACGCGCTCCCATGTCAAGCGAGAGTTTGAGGGCGAGTATCCAGACGCAACGATGCATATCGTCCCCATGCTGTGCATGCATTGCGAGAATCCGCCTTGCGTCGAGGCGTGTCCGACCGAGGGCGCTACTTACAAACGCGAAGACGGCATCGTGGTGGTGGACAAGGAGAAGTGCATCGGCTGCAAATCCTGCATCATGGCTTGCCCCTACGGCGCGCGCTATTACCGCGAGAACGAGGACGGCTATTTCGGGTCCGAGCTTAACGAGTACGAAGCCGTCATGTATACCGCCATGCCGCAGGGGCGCGTTGACAAGTGCACCTTCTGCGTCGATCGTATCGATGCAGGCGGCAACGAGCCTCAGGCGTGCGTGGCTGCATGTCCGGCTGGCGCGCGCGTGTTCGGCGACTTGGAAACGCTGAAAAAGCAGGCCGAATCCGCCGCCGGCTTCCAGCTGCTTCCCGACGAAGGGGCGAATCCTTCGGTTTGGTACCTTCCCAACAAGGTGAATGCCTGATCTCGCCTTCCCTCCCTCTCCGGGCGGCGGCCTTTTCGGGTCGCCGCCCGCTCGGAGTTGCGAATGCGATCGGTTGAAAAGAGGTGCGCCATGATCCGCAGCCGTTCGTTTGCCCTTGTCGATACGGAGTCCAAGGTTTCGGCATGCACGCATATGCCTATCGTGCGGTACGAAGACGCGCGCTTTTCGAAGCGGGACGATTCGGTCATCCAGGAGGCGGAGTTGACCGTGTTCGTGAACGGCGCACGGCAGTGCGACACGACATGTTCGCCTTGGGATGTGCGCGAGCTGGTCGCAGGCAACTTGTTCTTGGCGGGTGTTATCACGGATCCTGAGCAGGTGAGCGCTATAGACGTCGATCTGGATTCGGGTGCGGTGTCGGTGCGTGTCGATGTTGCCGGGGCTTCGCGTCGACGTCGCCGACACGTCGAAACGCTGCGCGACGGCGGGGTGGTGATTTCCGGAGTGTTCGAGCGTGGTGACGGCGGAGATCCCTCGTGCGATGCGGAAGGGTTCTTGCCGGTGGAGTCCGATCTCACGCTGCAAGCGGCTCAGGTGGTCGAGCGCATGGCTCTTCTGGAGGACCGCTCGCTGCTGTTTCGGCGCACGGGCGGCGTGCACAGCGCGGTTCTGGTCGACCAGTGCGGGGTGGTTGCATGGTTCGAGGATATCGGGCGCCACAGTGCTTTGGACAAGCTGGTCGGCTGGTGCTTCTTGAACGGGGTGGATGCGTCGGATAAAATGCTCCTATTCAGCGGCCGGGTGCCGCGCGAGATCATCGTGAAGGTGATTCGTCTCGGCTGCCCTGTTGTTGCGTCTCCCGGTGCGCCCACAAGCTTGTCGATGCGTCTGGCCCAGCGTTGGGGCGTCACGCTAGTCGGATTCGCCAAGCGTGACGTCTTCAACGTGTACGCGCATCCTGAGCGCATCGTCTAGGAAGAGGTTCCCTTTCGGAAACGAAGAAGCGCCGCGCATCTTGAAACGATGCGCGGCGCTTACCTATATATATAGGAGATACGAAGTCGGATCAGCTCGCCCCGAGTGCGTCTTAGTTGTTCGCGAACCTGCTGTAGTTGTAGCCGCCGACGCCCGCTTTCTTCTTGGAGCCGTTCTGCTTGGCGGCGCCCTTCGCGTTCGGAGCGGACTTCTCGTACTTCTTCTTCTCGCTCATCTCGAGGCGGCGCTTCGCGTGATCCATGTTGTTGCTGCGCGGGCCGTCGGGCTTGGCGGCGCCGTCGAAGGATCGCTTGCCCTCGGCGCGCTTGCCGCGCCCGGGGCGGTTGTCCGAGCGGCCCTCGGCGCGGCTGTCCGAACGGCGCTCGAAGTCGCGCTTCTCGCCGCCGCGCTTGTCGGAGCGCTTGGCGCCCGCGGGGCGTCCGGAGCCTTTGTTGCCCTTGTAGCCGCCCTTTTTCGGAGCGCCCTTCTTGCCCTTTTCCAGCACGGTCATGTCCAGCTCGTAGGTCTCGAGCTCCATGAGGGGTACGTTCTTGCCGATGAGCTTCTCGATGTCGCTCATCGTGCGGCGCGACTCGCGCGTGACGAACGAGACCGCGAAGCCCTGTTCTCCGGCGCGGCCCGTGCGGCCGATGCGGTGCACGTAGTCCTCGGGCATGTCGGGCAGGTCGAAGTTGATGACGTGGTCCACGTCGGGCACGTCGATGCCGCGCGCCAGCACGTCGGTCGCCACGAGGATTGACGTGCGGCCGCGACGGAAGTTGTCGAGGGCGCGCTTGCGCTGGCCTTGCGACTTGTCCGAGTGGATGGATTCGGCACGGTAACCTGCGTCGCACAGTGCCTCGGCGCAATCCTCGGTGCGGTTCTTCGTGCGCGCGAACACGATCACGCGGTCGGAGCCCTTCTCCTCCAGCAGCGCCTGCAGAAGCTCGGGCTTCTTGAAATTGGCGATGGGCATCATGAACTGCTCGACCGTCTGGGCGGTCTCGCCGTTGCGGGCGATTTCCACGACGGCCGGGTCGTTCAGCAGCGAGCCCAGGTTCTTCTGGATGGAATGGTCGATCGTGGCCGAGAAGAGCAGCGTCTGGCGATCGGCGGGGGTGGCGTCTACGATGGTGGTGACGGCGGGCAGGAAGCCCATGTCAAGCATGCGGTCCGCTTCGTCCAGCACGAGGGACTTGATGCCGCCGAGGTCGACGACGCCTTTGTTCATGAGGTCGTTCAGGCGGCCGGGCGTGGCGATGAGCACGTCGGTGCCGCGTCGGATCTCGTTGATCTGGGGGCCGTAGGGCGTACCGCCGAACACGGTGGTCACGTAGTGCCCCGTCTTGCGGGTGATCTGCATGCATGTCTGCGAGATCTGCTGCGCCAGCTCACGGGTGGGGCTGACCACCAGCACGCGGGGCGCGCGCTTGCCCCTCTTGCCGCGCGGCAGGGTGCTCAGGATGGGCAGCAGGAACGCGGCGGTCTTACCCGTGCCGGTGCTGGCGGCTGCGATGAGGTCGCGGCCTTCCAGGACCAACGGGATGGCCTGCAGCTGCACAGGGGTGGGGTTCTCGTAGCCCAGGCGTTCGACGGCGGCAAGGGCAGCCTCGGACAAGCCGAGGTCGGCGAAATTCTGCATTATTCGTTTCCGTTTCTCTTCGTGCGCGCTCGATGCGCGCTTTTCGGTCGCACCCGCTCCTGCGGCGTGCATTGCGCTTGACTCGAGCCGCTTTCTGATTCGTTGGCATTGCGCGAAAAGAAACAGGAAAGAATTTCGTGTAAAGCGACTGACTATTATGCCAGCCGTCGGTGAGGAAAGTAAAGGAAAATGTAAAAATTGACTGAGAATATGTACCGAAATCCATCAAAACGGACTGTTTTTTAACGTGATCGGTAGGCTTTCAAACGTCTGCAGCCCCTTATGTTCATCTGATGTCCAAGGAGCTTCCCACTTAGAATTTACACTGCTTTACTT
>NZ_DBFEGU010000118.1:0-13052 GCF_048329335.1 Eggerthella sp.
GAACGTCAGATGCTTCGAATCGGCTTGCGGACGCACGATGGACCCGAGCGTTTCCACGACGACATGCAGGTCGAACGGCTTGCAGCACAGGTTGATTTGACCGCTTTCGATTTTGCTCATATCCAGCACGTCGTTCACGAGATTGAGCAGGTGATGCGACGACAGCTGCACTTTGTCGAAGCATTCCTTCACGCGATCGCGCTCGTCGATATGCTCGACGGCTATATCGACGAGTCCCATGATGGCCGTGAGAGGCGTCCGGATGTCGTGCGACACGTTCGACAGGAAGCGCGACTTCGCTTCGCTGGCATCCTGCGCCTTCTCCATCGCGCACCGCAGGCTTTCCTGCAGCTCGCGCTCTTGCCGGTTCTTGCGCTTGATCACCGCGAGGAACAGCACCAGCGCCACCATCATGGCCGTCATAAGCACCGACGCCGTGAACATGGTATCCTGGCGGGTTTTGCCGACCGCCTTGTACAACTGGTCGAAAGAACGGGCGGCGGCGGATATGATGGCCTGGTTGTCTTCCAGCATCCGATCGATGCGCGGGTCGATTTCACTCGCCAGAAAAGCGGCAACCGCCTCGTCGTCTGCGTCGCTCAAGCTGAGGGCGATAAGCCGATCCTGCAACTCGCTGAACTCCTCGTAGTTGCTTACCAGGTCCTTTACTTTCTCGGGATTGCCGTGATGGCGCTGTTCAACCACCCTGAACGCTGTGCGCAGGTTTTCGTCGATGGAGGCGAACTCCGTTTTAACGCTTGCGACGGTCTCCGGCGTGCGCGCGAACGCTAAGCGGTTGTCCAGCGTTCGCACTTGCATGAGCAGCGTTTCGGCTCGACCTGCCGCAACGGTGACCGCGTAGGGATGTTCCTTGAGATCCTCGGTTTTCGTATCGATGGCGTTCATATTCACCAACAGAACCGCGTAGAACGACACGAGCAGCGCCATGAGCGCAAGCGCCGCGATAAGATAGACCGGGTCGGAATCGAGCACGCGACCGAATCGATCGTGCTTCCGCGATGAAACCTTCTTCATGAAGCCGCTCCGATAGACGGGCGCAGGATCCACGGCGGCAAGACGCCTCTCAGCGAAGCTAGCGCGCACGGCCGCCAGCACGAGGCGCCAAGATAGCGCAGCGAACCCTACGCAAAATAGTTTTCGACGAGCGCCGCGCAGAGACGCGACGCTCGTTGAACTTGGCTAGAACTGCACCTTGGGAGCGACTTCCGCGCCCGCCGTCGCGTCGAAGCTATCGCGCTGCTTGAAGCCCATCATGCCCGCGATGAGCACTGCAGGGAACGTCTGGATCGCAGTGTTGTACTTCATGACGGTGTCGTTGAAGCTTTGGCGCATGTAGCTGATCTTGTCTTCAGTGTTGGACAGCTCTGCTTGAAGCTGCTGGAAGTTCGTGTTCGCCTTGAGGTCGGGGTAGGCCTCCGCGACGGCAAACAGGTTCTTCAGCGCACCGGTGAGGAAGCCGTCGGCCTGCATCTTGCCTTCGGGCGTAGGCGCGTTCATGACGGCGGTGCGAGCCTTGGTAACCTCCTCGAGAGTGCCGCTTTCGTGGGCAGCATAGCCTTTGACGGTCTCGACGAGGTTCGGGATGAGGTCGAGACGGCGCTGCAACTGCACGTCGATCTGCGCCCAGGCGTTATCCACCATGTTGCGGAGCTTGACGAGGTTGTTGTATAGCCCGATCACGGCCACAACCAGCACGACGACGATGACGAGGATGATGATCAATGGGATGCTCATAGCTCTCCTTTGCTGTTACGTGGCTAGCATTCTACCATCGTGCATGCCATTCAGGAAATCCGCTACCGATTGGTAAACCGAATCGTAACACTTAGATTTCGCGAATGCATCGGGCTGCCGAAATTTCAGCGGTTCGGCACCACGGCCGCACGCGCCGAGCCAAACATGGTAGCACGCGCCCACCAGCCGCGCATGCGCGCCTCGGCGGCCACGCGACCTGCATCGGCGAACGTGGCGCACTGCATGAACACGGCCGACCCGCTGCCCGACATGAGCACGCGCTGCACGTCGGCGCGCTCGCTAGCCCACAAGCGGATGTCCACGAGCGCCGGAAGCAGGTGCTCGGAAACGGGCACGAGGTTGTTGCGCAGCGGCACGTCGGCGGCGCGCTGGGCTTCGAGGGCTGCTTCGCGATCGGCCTCGGAAATGGCCGTGGGATGCTCGTCGAACGCGCGGTACGCGGCAGCCGTGGACACGCCGCCCTCGGGCTTCACGAGCACGACGTTGCCGTTCATGGGCGCAAGGGCATGGTCGAACGCATCGCCCACGCCCGTGAAGCAAGCGCAGCCGCCATGCAGGAAGAACGCCACGTCGGCACCCAGGCTTCGTGCTGCTTCCTCGATACGCGGATCGTCGGCAGGCACGCCCCACAAGTGCGCAGCGCCCAGCAGCGCCGCGGCGGCGTCGGAGGAGCCGCCGCCCAAACCGGCCTCGGCGGGGATGTGCTTCTCGAGGCAGGCGACCACCGTCTCGTCAGCCGTGCGTCCCAATTTTTCAGCCAGCAAGCGCACGGCCTTCGCCACGATGTTGCTCTCCACGGGCACATCGAGCATCGCGAGCCCTTCGCGCGCAACGCACGAGAGATCGACGGATAGACCTTCTCCGCGTCCCGGCGCCAGCTTCATGCGTAAAACGTCGTGCAGCATGAGCGCATGCATGATGCTGACGGCCTCGTGATAGCCGTCCGCGCGCTTCGCGCCGATGTCGAGGAACAGATTCACTTTCGCCGGTGCCACCAGCTTGACGGCATCGGGGCCGGCGAAGCCCGCGATGTCCACGCCCTGCGCGATGCGAGCCACGGCCAGCATGTCTACGGCGTTTTCGCCGTTCTTGCTCGGTTGCGTCATTTCGATTCCATTCGTTTCTTGCGCTTGCGCGCGAAGAAGCTGCGCAGCAGCTCGGCGCATTCATCGCCCAGAACGCCAGAGACAGCTTCGAAGGTGTGGTTGAGGCGCTCGTCTGCGTTGACCGCGTACAGCGTGCCGAGAGCGCCCGCCTTCGGGTCGGCCGCGCCGTACACGCAGCGGTCGACGCGCGCTTGATGCATAAGGCCCGCGCACATCACACACGGCTCCAGCGTCACGTACACCGTGCAGCCGGTTAACCGCCACACGCCCAAACGCTCGGCCGCCTGCTTGAGTGCGATGAACTCGGCATGCCCCGCCGGATCCTGCGTAGTCTCGCGCAGGTTGCACGCGCGCGCGATCACCTGCGGCTCGGCCAAGGGGCGGCGCGTTCCAGGATCGATGGGCTCGTATACGACAACGGCCCCGATGGGGACTTCGTCCAGTTCTTCGGCGCGGCGCGCTTCCTCGATTGCCATGCGCATGTAGTCTTCATCGGTCATGTCGCTTATTATATGCCAAAATACGCATCGAGTTCGCTTTCCTTGCCGTACGGCGCTAGCAGATGACGCGCCACCGCACGCGCCATAGGGCGTAGCGCAGGGGCGAACACCAGCATAGAGTCCATCTCGATGGGCGCATTGATCAGCGGCCTCATGCAAACCTGATCGGTGACCAGCATTTTTGCGTACTCGGTTTGAATAATAAAGCAGCCTTTGCTGATTGAAACCTGAGCCAACATAAGGTTCTTGTCATGCATAAGCAACGTCATGTTGATGCCGTATTTTCGAAACGTCGCCTCGTACAGCCTGCCTTTGCAAGGGCTCGTCTGGATTACCGTCTTCCCCCTCAAATCAGTCTCGAAGTCGATGAACCTCTTGCGCGACAACGGGTCGCTGGCCGACAGCAAGACCGACAAACCGTCGTCGCATAGCTTTATTGAGGGCAATCCCAAATCATCAGGAGGCTTTATGGAAAACGCAAGCTCCAGCTCCCCTTCCGCTATAGCTTTCCAGAATGCATCATGGTCGCCGTCGACCACTTCGATCTTTACGCGCGGATCATCTTGGAAGCTCGCCAGCAACCCTCGCTTCTGGCTGTACCCCACGTACATGCTGAGCAAACCCACGCGCACCAGCTCGGAATCCGTTTGGCTAACCGAACGGATATCGGCAACGCACGCATCCCACAGCCGACCCTCTTCGTGCAGATAACGGAGAAGGATCCTGCCCGCCGCCGTCAGCTCGACGCCCTTCTTGCCACGGACGAAAAGCTGCGCGCCTAGTTGGCTTTCGAGGCTCTTCATGCTCTTCGACAAACCTTGCCGCGAAAGGTAAAGCGACTGCGCGGCTCGAGTGATGCTGCCCTCCGAGCACAGCGTGCAAAAATACCTTTTCTGATCGACATCCATACGAAACTTTGCCATGGTTGTTCCCCTCGCCTATGGCCTTCGCGCGTCCCCTCGACCGCTCCCGACAAGTGACGACGCGGTCGGATCCCCCTTTTCTCAGTATAGACAAAACGACTGCGCTTGAAGCCTACAAAGTTGCGCTCCTCATCGCAAGATAAGTCGATGCGCATGACGTACACCCTTTTGACCTGGTATTACCGATATACGTCGACTTCTAGTTGACGCTTCATGACATATAAGAGTTTCTTTTCGCACCCGCACGGTCAAACGTATAGTGCTCCAAGAGCGGGCCGGGATGCCCGCACCGTTACAGGAAGGGGATTGTCATGGGAAATCTGACACGCAGGGACCTTTTGAAGGGCTTGGGGTTGGGATCGGTCGTGCTTGCCTCGGGAGGCGCGCTCGCCGCTTGCTCGCCCAACGAGAACGAGACCGGGGGCGCAGCAAAAACCTCGTCGCAAGGTAGCAGCTATCAATTCGCTAAGCGCAAGAGCGACATCGCCGGCATGACGCAAACCGAAACCGACGTGCTGGTCATCGGCGGAGGCGGAGCGGGCCTGTGCGCCGCGCTCAGCGCTGCCGAGCAAGGCGCGCAAGTGACATTGTGCGAGAAGACAAGCGTTCTGGGCGGAGCCACCATGCTTTCAAGCGGCAAGATTCCCGCCGTAGGCACTCAGCAGCAAATGGACATGGGCGAAAACGACAGCGTGGACGCATGCGTTATGGACATCATGCGTCCGAACAACTACAGCGTTCGACCCGACCTAGTGCGCACCGTGACCGAACAATCAAAAGACATCGTCGAGTGGACCGAGAAGCACGGCGCGGTGTGGACCATCGACCAAGCGCTGTATTACGGTCAGACTGCGCACCGCATGCATACCACCGCCGATGCCGGCAAGGGACTGACCGATGCGCTCGTCGCAAGCATGAGCGCCAACGACGCAATCACGCAGATGCTGTCATGCGAAATGCAGGGACTGGTGCTCGCGGACGATAGCGACGACGTCGTAGGCGCTTACGGCAAAATGGGCAAGGACGAGCTGGCCATCCTGGCAAAGAACACCGTCCTTGCATCGAGCGGGTTCGCCAACAACCCCGACATGCTGGCGCAATACTGCCCCGAGGCCGTTGATGCTTTCAAAATGGTGGCGCCAGGAGCTACCGGCGAAGGCATCCTCTGGGCGCAAGAGCTGGGCGCGAACCTCCAGAACATGGGCGCTTACCAAGGCCATGCGTTTCACGGAGTAGACAACGGCAAAACGCTTGAACAAGGCATTGCGAACAACGGCGGCATCATGGTGAACCAAGAAGGCAACCGCTTCGCCAACGAATACACCGGCTATTCCGAACTGTCCCCTCATGTCATAGCGCAATCCGACAACATCGCCTACCTATGCTTCACCGACGCGCAGGTAGCGAAGAGCGCGAAATACGCTGAGTGGGAAGCGGAGGGCATCGTAATGAAAGGTGCATCCAGTGCCGAGCTGGCCGCCGCCATCGGGACGGACGCCGCGACGCTGGAAAAGACGATCACAGAGTATCAGGCCGCCATCGAAAAGGGCGAGGATAAATTCAACCGATCCCATCTGCCGGAAAGCTTCGATGGCCCGTATTACGCAGTGAAGGTTACAGGCGAGATTCGCCATACGCAGGGCGGCATGGCAACCGATCTAGCAGGTCACGTGCTGCGCGCAGACAAGAGCCTGATCAAGGGATTATATGCAGCTGGCGGCTGCACCGAAGGATTCTCCTCACGCGGAGGTGCAGCCTACATGAGCGGCAACGGCCTCATTCAGGCACTCGTCTTCGGCAAGATAGCCGGAGCCGCCGCCGCAACTGAAAGCCCCGAGAGCGCAACCATCGTGGAATGAGCCGAAAGCGCAAAGGACGCTTACGAGCAGCCGACACGGACGAGCGATGCGGCTTCGTGCGATGCGCGGTCAATTTCTTGTCGCATTGCGATTGACTGCATGATATCCTAAACGTTGCGCACACGCGCAAACCCCATGCGGAGGCGTGGCCGAGTGGTTGAAGGCGGCAGTCTTGAAAACTGTTAAGCCGCAAGGCTTCGTGGGTTCAAATCCTACCGCCTCCGCCAGAAACGCAGCGCGCCCGGAACCAGCTGGTTCCGGGCGCTTTTCTTTGTTCGGTCCTGCCTTCCGGCTTGAACTCCCTGCTCACGAGCGAATGTTTCACGTGAAACATTCGAGAGGCGGCCGCTTCGCGCGCATGGAGCCGGCTTCGGCTGCGCATGATTGGGCAGCTCATGCGCAGCAAAATCGCCGGTTTGGCAGACCGAGCCCTTCTCCGTCCATAGAGGGAAACACGCGACCTGGCGTTTTACCAACAAGTTTGGCGCCGAGCGTCCTCAAACCGCGCTGAAACCAGGAAAAGACTGCCAAAAACTCGATTTTGCTGCAGAAGGCTGCGCAAAAAACGTCCATGAGCCGCGAGCGCCGGCGAACCGGACGGAGCACGGTAAGGGACCAGGCCCTTTCGTGGCGGAGCGGACGAAACGCAGCGAGGGGCTTGGGCGCCTTCGTGGCGGAGCGATCTCAGGAGACAGCGAAGAACTCGGGCACTGCAGCGAAGCGGGCGAATCCTTCGCAAAAAGAAACGCGCTCCTCGCCCGTTGGGAAAGGAGCACGTTGTTCATTGGAGTGCGTTCGGTCGCGGATGTTTCACGTGAAACATCCGTTCGCGGCGCAATGTCGAACGATCCGGCGCGCGGCCGCACAAGCGCCGCGCGAACAGGCGACCCGAGTCGACGGCCGCCCCGCCCCTAGCGTTCGCTCATGGGAACGTAATCGCGCTTGCCGCTGCGAATGGACTTGTACGCAGGACGGATGATGCGCTTGCCGGAGACGATCTCCTCGAAGCGGTGCGCAGCCCAGCCGGACATGCGCGCGCACGCGAACAGCGGCGTGAACAGATCCTCGGGAATGCCCATCATCGAGTACACGAAGCCCGAATACATGTCGATGTTCGCACACATGTCCTTGCTGGTGCCCTTCTCGCGCAGAATCACCTCGGGCGCCAGGCGCTCGATGCTTTCCAGCAGACGATACTCGGCCTCGAACTCCGTGCCCACGGCCAGCTTCTCGGCGAACTGCTTGCAGATGATGGCGCGCGGGTCGGACTTCGTGTACACCGCATGCCCCATGCCGTACACGAGACCCGTCTTGTCGAAAGCCTCCTTGTTGACGATCTTCGCCAGGTAGTCGGCCACCTGGCCCTCGTCGGACCAGTCGGCCACGTTCTGCTTGATCTCCTGCTGCATAGCTAGCACCTGATGGTTCGCGCCACCATGCTTCGACCCCTTGAGCGAACCGATAGCGCCGGCGTACGTGGAGTACGGATCGGTGTCGGACGAGGTCAGCACGCGCGTGGCAAACGTGGAGTTGTTGCCGCCGCCATGCTCGGCATGCAGGCACAGCATGATGTCCAGCATGCGCGCTTCCTCAGCCGTGAACTGGCGATCGGGACGCAGCATGGACAGGATGGTCTCGGCCGTGGACTGACCGGGAATGAAGCGATGCATGATCATGGAGCCGTTGTTGTATCGAGCCTGCTTCGCGTAGTAGGTCAGCACCATGATGCGCGGCAGACGCGAGATCAGCGAGATGGCGGTGTGGATCTCGTGATGAGCCGAGCGATCCTCGGCGTCCGCGTCGTAGGCGTACAGCAGCAGGATGGTGCGCTGCAGCATGTTCATGATGTCGGGCGGGGTGTCGCGCATGATCATGGAGGCGGTGAAGCCGTCGGGCAGTTCGCGTTCGGCATCGAGCGCGGCGATGAAGCGGTCGAGCTGCTCCTGTGTGGGCAGCTCGCCCATGAGCAGCAGGTACGCCACCTCCTCGAAGTTGAAGCGGCGATCGGCCACGCTGGTGTCCAGCAGGTCGTACACGTCGTAGCCGCGATAGCGCAGCATACCCTCGTCGGCTACCTTCTCGCCGTCTGAGACCACGTAGCCGTGAACGTTGGCGATGTTCGTAAGACCCGCGATGACGCCCGTGCCGTCGGCGTTGCGCAGGCCGCGCTTCACGTCGAACTGGTCGTAGCTCGCGGTTTCGATGGTGTTGATCGCCTTGAAGTTCTCGTACAGAGCGATCTGGCTTTCAGTTGCCATGGCGCATCCTTCCTGCCGCGCGAGCGCGGCCCCTCTTCCGAAATACCATGCTGCACGCGATGACCGCCCTTGAAACACGCGGTCTCTGGTGGATATGGCGAATGGGAAAATACGTCTCTCTTTATTATGATAAAGCGCAGCGACCCACTGCGCAATCAATGCATGCCAGTCACCCGGCGAAAACCACAGGCAGTACCCGGGAATCCACCGTCTCGTGGCGATTAGGTAACACGACCGCCTTGCCGCGCCCAAGCACCGACACTTGATTACAATGTTGACGAAGTCTGTAGGATTTAACCATGCAGTCCGCATCTCAACCCTCGACGTAGCGTCCGTCACCACGTGCGAAAGCGAGGATTCCTCTTGATTCTGACCGAAACCCTGGCCTTGCTCGTTGAAAAACGCGATTGGTTTTTCGAGCTCCTTCTGCAGCATATCGGCATCTCGCTCATATCCATTGCGCTGGCGGCGCTCATCGGACTGTCGCTGGGAATCGCCATCGCCACATGGAGGCGAGGGGCGAAGCCCGTGCTTGCGCTGGTCAACTTCGTGTACACCATCCCATCCATTGCGCTTTTCGGCTTCCTTATCCCCATAACGGGCATCGGCGACCCTACCGCCATCGTGGCGCTCACCGTGTACGCGCTGCTGCCGATGGTACGCAACACCTACACCGGCCTCACCACCATCGATCCCGCCATCATCGAAGCGGCACGCGGCATGGGCTCCACCGACCGCCAGCTGCTGTACCGCATCGAGCTGCCGCTGGCCGCCCCCGTCATCATGAGCGGCATCCGCAACATGGCCACCATGACCATCGCGCTGGCCGGCATCGCCACGTTCATCGGCGCAGGCGGCTTGGGCGTGGCCATCTTCCGCGGCATCACCACGAACACCATGGCCTTGACCTTGGCAGGCAGCGTGCTGATCGCGCTGCTAGCCATCGCGGTGGACCTGCTGCTGGGCTTAGCCGAGAAGTCCACGCGACGCCACCTGGAGCCTTCGAGCGCACGGCGGCAGAAGCGTTCGGGTGCGCGTCGGACTTCGCGTCGCAAGCTGGCCCCGGCCGTCGCGGCGGGCGCGGCCGTGGTGCTGATAGCGGGCGGGGCGTTCGCGTTCGCGAACCGCGGCGGCGGAGAGAACGTGGTGAACATCGCCACGAAGCCCATGACCGAGCAGTACATCCTCGGCGAGATGCTGAACACGCTGATCGAGCACGATACCGACCTCAAGGTGGAGCTCACGCAGGGCGTGGGCGGCGGCACGTCGAACATCGAGCCCGGCATGGAGAAGGGCGACTTCGACCTCTACCCCGAGTACACGGGAACGGGATGGAACGCCGTCCTCAAGCACGACGACACCTACGACGAGTCGATGTTCGACACGATGCAGCAGGAATACGAATCGCAGCTAGGCCTCACCTGGGTGGGCATGTACGGGTTCAACAACACGTACGGCCTCGCTGTGAGCCGCGACGCGGCCGAGCGCTACAACCTGCGCACGTATTCCGACCTGGCGGGCGCAGCGGGCGGCCTGACGCTGGGTGCCGAGCCCGACTTCTTCGACCGGCAGGACGGCTACCCCGGATTGCAGCAAGCCTACGGCATGGACTTCGGCACCACGAGAGACATGGACATCAGCTTGAAGTACCAGGCGCTGTTCGAGGGCCAGGTGGATGCCATCGTCGTGTCCACCACCGACGGGCAGGTGGCCGACGAGCGCCTCGTGGTGCTGGAGGACGACCGGCACTTCTATCCGTCGTATCTTTGCGGCAACGTCGTGCGACAGGACGCGCTGGAAAAGCACCCCGAGCTGCGCGGCGAGCTGCTGAAGCTGCAAGGGGCCATCACCGATGCCGACATGGCGCGCATGAACAACGAAGTGGAGACGCAAGGGCAGGAGCCGAAAGCAGTGGCCGACGCGTTCCTGGCCGAGAAGGGGCTGATGTAGCATGGAGCATGCATTCGCGCAGACGCACAGCGCGGAATCCTTCCCTAAAGGACTAGCTTCGCGTCGCAACTCCGGCGACTCCGTCGCCTGCGCTCGGGATGACAGGGTGGGACGTTCCGAGGGTTTCGCGATTTGTCATCCTGAGCGGAGCGCGCAGCGCGAAGTCGAAGGATCCCGTGCGGCGCCAGCAGAAGAAGGCTCCACACCCGCCGTCGCGTTCGAGCACGTCAGCAAGCGATTCGGCGATGCCGTCGCCGTGGACGACGCGAACCTCGACATCGACGAAGGCGCGTTCGTCACCATCATCGGCAGCTCGGGCTGCGGCAAGACCACGCTGTTGAAAATGGTGAACGCGCTGGCGATGCCCGACGATGGACGCGTGCTGGTGCACGGGAAGGACACGAGCGGCGTCGACCCCATCGAGCTGCGCCGAAACATCGGCTACGCCATCCAAGGCAGCGTGCTGTTTCCCCACCTCACCGTGGAGCAGAACATCGCGTACGTGCCCTCGCTGCTGAACAGCGGCGACGAGGGTCGCACCGAGGAGGCCGTCGCGAAATGGATGGACATCATCGGGCTGCCGCACGACATCATGGATCGCTATCCCGCCGAGCTGTCGGGCGGACAGGCGCAGCGCGTCGGCATCGCCCGCGCGTTGGCGGCCAGCCCCGACATCCTGCTGGCCGACGAGCCGTTCAGCGCCGTGGACGCCATCACCCGCGGCAGCCTGCAGGACGAGATCAAGCGCATCCATAGGCAGACGGGCATCACCGTGCTGTTCGTGACGCACGACATCGACGAGGCACTCGACCTGGGCGACAAGGTGCTGGTGATGGAGGCCGGCCGTGCCGTGCAGTTCGCCGAGCCGTGCGACATCCTGCGCAACCCCGCCACCGAGTTCGTCGACCGCCTGGTTACGCGCAAGCGCACCGTGTACGCGCGATAGCGCGCCGCCCCAGATAGCCGCCCTCAGCGAGAAAGCCGTCCCGAGTCGAGGGAGCCGCCCCTCCCACCACTATCCCGAGCCGGTCCTTGCACGCCGGAAGGGCCCTCGATGGCAAAATACCATCGAATTCGGAAGTCTCAAGGGAGGCGAAGGCAACCGTCTTGAAAGACAGGGACGACCGTGTCGTAAAACGCCTGGTCGACAAGGTACTGAAAACGCCACGCTTCGTAGCCTTCGATCAATCCGTTTTGTGGTTTCCGAATTCGGCCACTTTTTGCCAAAAGCACCGGGGTTCGCTGCACCGCCGTACCCCCGCACTCAGCTCAAGGTGGCTCGCTGCACAGCCGCACCCGACCAGAAGCGCACCGCCGGCATCGCAATTCGCCACCCGATCAGATCGCCTCCTCGTATCCCACGGGCAGCCCGAGCCGCCTTCTCAGGCGCAGCTTGCGGGCATGCCAGTCGGAGACGTTCGTTCGCAGGCGCTTGCCGAGGTGACGACGAATCGCTTCAGCCACCGCATCGGTAGCCGCAAGGCTGTTCAGCTCGTCATTGGTGACGCCGAGCACCGTCCAGCCCATGGCCGCCAACGCGTTAGCCCTTCTCGAATCCCGGATGCGGCTGAGTTCGCCTTCGTGATTCTCCTTGCTTTGATACTCCACGTCGAGCCTCGCTTCTGGCCAGCAGAGATCGCAGCGAAAGCTTTTCTTCCCGGAAATCGCGCGCGCCGCCGGACTTGCGATCACCTCGTAGTTCATGCGGGGAAAGCCCATGCCGTAACCTCCGCGGAAAGGACTGAATCCCAGGACAAGCGCGAATTTCGTCTCGCGCGACGATGCGGACCCGTCCACGAGAAATGGAAGGATGCGCGCGACCTTCTGCGCACCGCCGAGCGAGCTGTTGCACGCTACGTAGTCGCGCAAAGCCCGAACGCTTGTCAGCGGCTCGACATCGTATCCAACCGAAACGCCAGTACGCCTCGTCTGATACGACCCGCACAACTCCCACCCCAACTCAAGCAGCGAAACCTCGTTGCGGATCCGCGTTGCCATTTGAATGAATGCAAGCTCGGGTTTGCTGAAGAACACGTCATCGCCCAATCGAAAGAACGAGGAACGCGAGAAGCCCCTCGTGCACACATGAGGAACGCAAAGCTCCCCCGCCCGACCGTTCGGCGTGCTCACCAACACGTGACTAGGCCTTTCGAACCTCAGACCCGGATGATCCCCTTCTATGCGCTCAAGCGCCGAGCTGAGCTCTTTGGTGCGCGGGGCGCGCTCGGGGATGCTTGGTTTTCCGCTCCTCACCGAAGCTAGCTCGCAGGGTTGGGCCATGCGCAGCATCTGCAAGGCCGTGATGTATCCGAAAACAATGCGTGATTGCGAGGCACGTGCGATCTTCTGCACAAGACCCCCTTATTTGCCCTGGGCGGAGAGGATCTTGCAGACGTGGTAGGGGAAGACGAGGGCATCGCTTCCAGCAATGGGCTACTCGAACGATGGAGAGCGCCTGCACTGGCTCTGTAGTGAGGCTGATTCTATCATGATCGGGCAGTTCATGGCAGCAGCCGTGGCAATAGTTGGTCGAATTCGGAAAAAGAAAAAACCGGGAAAGAGCCGGCAGTTTTCGCGAGCTGGGGTTTTTGCTGCGCCTTGGGCGCTTGCCGAAAGCGCAGGGGCGATCGCGAACGTGCAGGCTTCCGAATTCGCACACTATTTGCCAAAAAGACAATTC
>NZ_DBFEGU010000119.1:0-3005 GCF_048329335.1 Eggerthella sp.
CAGCGTGATTTGCAGGCCGCCCGTGCCCCACCCGCGGCCGATGGGCATCTCGCGTGACGCGAACGGCACCTGGTACCCGGGGATGGACACGCCCTTGATGATGGCGCGGCGGATTTCGCGCTTCGATGCCTCGTCGAAGAACGCGTAGTTATAGCGCTGCTGCATCGCGGGCCTCCTTCGACTCGGCGGGTTGATCGTGCGGGTCGCGCGTACTTTGCGGGTCGTGCGCGACGCGCGTGCCGTGCGGGTCGCATTCGCCGCATTCGCTGTGCTCGTCACGCGTGCCGCGCACGCTGGACAGCTTCGACTGGAACGTGACATAGTGGGGCAGCTTGAGGTGCGAGATGAAGCCGGTGGCCTCCACGCCGTCCACGTGGTACAGCACGAACTCCTCGTCCTCGGTGGGGAACCGTTTGTCGCCGCGCTCCAGGCAGTGGTCGAGCACGCTCATGGCGATGGCCTTCGTCTCGGCGCGGCCGAACACCAGGCCGTAGCCGATGGCCAGCGACAGGCCGCCGCCATCGGAGCGTGTGGCCGTCGCCGTGCCGCCGTCGGCATCGCTTTCGCCCTCGCTCTCGAACACGCTTTCCACCTCGGTCACCGGGACGGAACCCAGGTAGTAGGCGTCTTGCTCGCCGCCCGCCTCAAGCGGATGGTCAACGGCCACGGCCACGCGACCGGAGCGAAGCTCGCCCACCGTGGGATGCGCAGGGCCGAAGCCGCGGATGGCGGCGTAGCCGAGCGCCTCGACGGCCTGCGTCATGCCGCGCGCGAGCGTCTGCAATCGCACGGAGCGCGGTGCCGGGAACGAGAGCGGCGCCATGGTGGCGTCCACCGGCGGCGCGTCGTCGGCTTCGACGTGCGCGAGCAGGCCTTGGGCGCGCAGGTAGTCCAGCACGCGCGGAAGGGTGGCGGGAGTTTGGGGCGCGCCGGGCACGGCGGTGTCGGGAGACTTCGTAGGGGTGCCCTGCTGGGCGCCCGCAGGCGGGCAGCAGCCCGCCCCTACGGGGATCTCCGCGCACGGGGAAGCGGCGGGCGCAACGTCGGGCGCGGCCTCGAGGACCTCGGCGACCTTCTCGAAGTGGGCGGCCAGTTCGGCGCGCTTCTCGGCCAGCTCTTCGGCGCCCTCGGTTTCCAGGTCGAACGCCAGCAGACGGTGGCTGTAGTCGCGCGTGGCACCCAGCACCTGGCCGCCGGGCACGTCCTTGAACGCGGCCGACACGCGGCGGTTCACGCGCATGGCGCCCGTGTCCACCGGACGCGACACGTAGGGGCGCTCCAGCGTGGAGCGGAACGCGCGCAGCAGGAACACGGCCTCGTCGGGCGAGCCCTGCGCCTGTTTGAGCGCCAGCGCAGCCAGACGCGGCGCATAGAGCGAGGCCTCGCCCATCACCTGGTCGACCAGTTCGGGAAACGTGCCCTCGATCTCGTCGGTGCCCCAGGCGGACGACGCGCTAACGCGCTGGTATTCCAGCAGCTTGAGGCTTTCCTCGATGGCTTTCCCGCCACCGCGCACGGCAACGTATCCCATCTAGCGCACCCCCTTCGCAGCGGATGCGGCGGTTGCGGCGGGCGCTGCGGGCATTGCGGGCGCGACGGCTGCGACGGGCGCCGCGGGCGTTGCGTTGTCGGGAGACTGCGTAGGGGCGCCCTGCTGGGCGCCCGCGGGCGGGCAGCAGCCCGCCCCTACGGAGATCTCCGCGCGCGGGGAAGCACCCGACGCGCCGGGCATGGCGGGCACGGGCTCGGAATGTTTCACGTGAAACATTTGTTCTTTTGTCGCACTACATTGAGTCGATTGTTTCACGTGAAACATCGATGCGGGATCGGTCGAGGGATCGAGGCCGGGCGCTGGGTTGGTTGCAGCGTCGGGCGCGAGGTCAGACGCGGGGTCGGCGCCGAACCCGGTTGCGGGGTCGGCGAGGCGTCGCGCGCTCGAGCTACGCGGCACGGCGACGATGCGGCCTTCCGGATCCACCAGCACGATTTCGATGCCGCAAGGGAACTCGTCGCCGCGCGCGTCGCGGGCGCGCAGCCAGTCCACGCGATCGACGGCGAAGCGGTTCTCGCGTTCCACGCCCGGGCCCTGCAGCGCCACCACGTGCACGGCCGGCTGGGAAACCTCGCCGCTTTCGGGCGCGTCGGCCAAACGGGCGCAACCCACGAGCACGGTCGCCCCCTTCTCGGGCGACACCAGCGTGCCGCGGCATGCCTCCGCCACCGCCTCGTACACCGTCTGCGCGTCGGCGCGCGCGGGCACCACCACGAAGTCGGCATCGCGCAGGGACACCCGACGCGCGTGCGTCTCGCTCGTAAGGTACGCAGCCACGGCGTCGGACTCGGAATCGGCCACGCAGAACGTCACCGCCTGGTCCACGAACAGGCGCACCACCAGCTCCAACGACGCGTCGAGCGCAACGGGGCTCGCCGGGTTCTCGGGCGCCGGCGCCAACCGGTGCACGGTTCCCGGATGCGCGAACGCATCGAGCACGCAGCGGAACGCCCGCTGGGCGCGATGCAGGTCAGCGTCTTCTCGTATCGTCATGCTTCCACCTTCATCGTAGAGAAATCAACCTTCGTCGCCGCGGTGCGACGCGCCTCGCGCTGGTCGCGCGCTTCGACGCGCGCCAGCTCGGCGCGCAGGGAAGCGTCCCAGCGGGAAGCCCACGCGTCGCCCGCCGCGCCGGAGAACACCGCGTCCACCACGGCAAGCTCGTAAGCGCGGCACCGATCGCTGCCCAGCACGAGGCCCAGGCCCACGGCGTCGCCCACGCGCACGCGGCACGACGTCATCAGCGCCTCGCCCAGAAAGAACAGGCTTCCCTGCGCCGTCTCGCGCGCCTGCACCATCACCAGCTCCTCGCGCGGCTCGTCGAGCACCGCGACGGCGCCCTGCGACCCATCGCGCTCCACCTCGCACACGATGGCCCGAGCCAACGCCGGATCGCCCTCCACCAAAGCACGAGTACGCTCATACCGTTTCAACAAAACACCACTCCCATCTG
>NZ_DBFEGU010000120.1:0-6883 GCF_048329335.1 Eggerthella sp.
GCGCACGCCCAGCACGCGCCCGTCGTCCACTAGCATGCGGCCCGTGCACTTCGGAAACCCGCCGCGAGGCCGGAACGGCGCGCCGGGGCAGACGACGTACGATGCCGGACGCGCCTCGGGTCCGTACACCAGCTCGGGCACATGCGTGTGCCCGTGGACGCACACCTGCGGGATGGGATCGCCCGCCGCCAGACCCGCGCAGCCGTTGAACCCGATCTGCACGTCGCGCGGATAGTGCGCCACGAGGAAGCGCACGCCGTCGATCACCGGATGCGCGAAACGGCTCACGCGCGAGCCGTACTCGTCGAAGTCGTTGTTGCCCAGCACCGCCGTGGTCGGCGCCAACGCCTCGAGCGCATGCAGAATCTCGGGGCCGCCGATGTCGCCCGCATGGATGATATGGTCGACGTCCGCCATGGCCGCGAGCGCCTCGTCGGGCAACTGTCCATGCGTGTCGGATATGAGGCCGATAACGGTCATGACGAGCTCCTTCTTTGCATCAACCGATCGAATGGCAAGTATAGATCATACGCCGGCCTTCACGCGACCCATTAAACCATTGCCAAACTGCAAGCGGACGCCCGAAAAAGAGGGCGCGCCCGGATTGCGCGCCCTCCGATAAGCCCTCTTACGAGACCTGGAACAACAGCGTCGCCGCAAGCGGCGAAACCATGCCGTCTGCAGTTTTGGCACGCACCGTCATACGATAGTCTCCTGCATCTTCGAACGAAGTGGAGAACTGCCAATTCACCCATTTGTCCGCGGTTGCTCCCTCGGTCGCGCACGACGTCCAAGTAGCGCCGCCGTCGAACGAAAACTCGATAGCCTCGATCGGGCTTCCTAGATCGTCGGCAACGCCCTCGAACGTGATCTCGTCGCCTGCGACGAACGTGCATCCGTCGGCGTAGTTCATGATGTTGATCTTGTTGCGGTAGCACGGATCAACCTGCTGCACATCGGGTTCGGCGTCTTCGCGCGTCAGCTCGATGTCGGTGATGTTGCGCGTGAAGTACCGCGCTACCGTCTCGGGCATCCACAGCTGCATGCTGGAACCGTCCGTCGCCGACGTAAGCTCCTGGCCGTTCACCTGGTAGACGAGCATCGCATCATGCTCCAAAGCGTAGCGCAGCGGCAAAGGCTGGCCGAACCCGTCGGCGCCATACGCCGTCACGGTGTTCACGCCTTCCTCCAAATCGGCCATTTCCACGATGGACGCCAGCGGCACGCCGAGCACCGCAGCCTGTCCGAACGGAGAGCCGGTAGCGCACGAGCACGCCATGAGCGCCTCCTCGCTGGCATCTTCGGACAACTCGCTTACATCCACCGTGAAGTTCTTCTTGATATGGCCCCCTACGTTCACGTAGAAATTGGCCACGCCGCCCGTCTGCGCTTCGAACTCGACCGCAGGCTTAGAGCACATCGAGGTCAAAGCAGCACCGAATACGTTGAACAGCTCGTCGTTCGGGGTCGTTCCCAATTGGTTAAATACAAAGCTTCCCTGCACGTTCGGCACCCGTACGTACGAGCCGTCGTCGACGTTCACCCACGAAGCCTCAACCACGTTCTCGTTGAACGAGTGCGTCGTCCCGCTCGCCGCATCGGATGCATCGGCGCTGTTCGGATTCAAAGCGTTCAGCGCCAAGCCCGACCCGGTGAGCAGCAGCGCAGCTCCGGCAACACCGGCGAACATTCGGGTATTTCGTTGCGTCATGTCTATCATCCTCGCTTACTGCTGATCGCCGGAAGCATCGCCGTTGGCCATGGCCGGATCGACGATCTTCCCTATCTCGGTGATCTCGTCTTCGGACGGCATCTCGTCCTTCGCGTTCACCAGCACCTCGTGGTTGCGGTAGCTCACTTCGCCGTCGATGTCCGTGCCGCGCACGCTCAGCACGTACGCTCCTTCTTTCTCGGGCGTGAACGTGAAGCTCCACCACAGCCATTTCGCCGGATCGACGTCTCCCACGTCGAACGACGTCCACGTCTCGCCGCCGTCCATGGAGAATTCCACCGTCTTCATGGGATGGTCGAACGCGTCGGCATAGCCGTTGAACGTGAACGGCTTGCCGTTCTGGATGATGAGACCTTCGGGCACGCCGCACACCGTCACGTTGGGACGGTTCACATGGGCATCCTCTTGGTTGACCTGGCCGCACACACGCTCTTTCATGACATCGGACGACACGTGGTAGCCGTTGATCTGCTTCGAGAAGATCTGGGCATCGTAGGTCTCCTGCCAATGCATGACCGGGAAGCCGTGACGTGCGCTGAGGTATTCGCCATCGATCTTGTACACCAGATACCCTTTGTCCAAGACCGAGAGGTCGAACCCGCTGCGCGAAGACCCGTCTGCGCGAATGACGCGCACGCTGTTGGTGTCTTCGGTGTAGCCGCCAGCCTTCTCGATGAGCCAGCTGACCGGGATACCGGTGATCTCGGCCTGGCCGATTCCGCCGCCGCCGATCGGATTCAGCTCGCACACCATCTTCGAGGGCTTCGTGACCACCACGCCAGCGGCTTCAGCTTCGGCCACCAGCTCGGGCAGCTTCTTCGTGTAGGGCGCGTTCACGTTCCCGTCGACCGTGAACTCCCACTCGTCGAACATGCTCTGGGGCAGGTCGATGTCAAGCCCGTTAGGCCCGCATGCGTAACGCATATGGTCGTAATAGCCGTGAACGAAGTCGTAGCTGTACAGCTCGTCTTGCGTCTGCACCTTGTCCTGGGTGGATGCGAACTCGCCCTGCACGTTTTCAACCTTGTTGATGCCTTGCAGCGCCTCATGCTTCACGTTGTCCCACAGCTGCATGCCGTTGCCATCCGCAGTCGCGTCGTGACACGATTGACACGTGCCGTTCGAGCCCTCGGCGAACTTGTTCCCGCTGCGCTCGTTGTAGTGGATGGCATGTATGAGGCGGCCGAAATCGTCGCCGTTGTCACGATGGCACGAGATGCACTGGTTCACGTCGCTGTACGTCTCGAGCGCTTTGTTGTCGATCGTGGCATGCTTGTACTCCATGTTCTCGATCATCGCATTCATATCAGCATGGCACGAATTGCACCCTCGGTTGTCCGCGTCGAGGTAGTACGTGTTGTACGAAATGGTCCAGCTTTGCTGCATCCAATGGGGGCACTCGTACTCGGTCGGGGTACGCTGAACCAGCTGCCCGTTCGAATATCGGATGATCTCGGGCGCGTACTCCTCGGCGATCTTGTCCCACTTGTCGTAATTCTCGACGATGTACTCTTTGCCGGGATACTGAACATCGCCGTCCGGCTCCCCTCCGCGCACTATTTCGTCTGCAGTCGACGCAGAATCGGCCGCAAGCGCCGGACCAACCACGCAGCAAGCTGCAGTCATCGCCAACACCCCCGCCATTCCAAGCGCGGCCTTCAGTCGCATGTTTCTCATGATCTCTCCTCCATCCTCTCTTGTCGTGCGTGCGGCAGTTCCGCCTTATCGCTTGCCCCTCCTTCCAACCTGGAACAGGCGCGCACGCCGCACACCCGGAAGATGGTAGAAGCACGGGATGTCCACCGCCATCGACGTATCCGGGTGAATATGACGAAGGGCTCGAACGGGTATCCCCCGGTTTGGTTGATAGAGGCGCGCCGGGTTTTCGCCTATCGTGAGAATCGTATATAATGGCCAGCTGTTCAGAGGACTTTCGAATATCTGCTCGCAACCGCGCCGGGAAGAGAAACAGGGGGATCGATCATGGAAACACCCGCCGGCGTGCGCGTCAACCGCAGCGCAGTTCTTGCCTCCTTGGGACTAAGCACGAACCTGCTCTGGTGCACGCTGGCCGGGCATACCGGAGGGTTCCCCTCCTCCCTGCACGACCTCGATCCCGCCGTCAATCCGCGTATCTTCTTCCTGCTGGGCATACTCATCGTGGGAGTTGCGTTCGCAGTAGGCCCCCGATGGCTCCGCGAACGCGACCAACCTTTCTCCTACGTTCTACCGCTTGCATCCTCGATAGGCACCGCGAGTTTCGCCCTCGCCTCCAATCAAAGCCTCTTCGACCCTATTTTCCTTGCCATCGCCGGCCTGATCATGTTCGGCGCGGGCTATTTCTGGATCGCCTCGCGATTCTATTTGCTGCTAGCCAGAACGCAGACTTTCGCCTGCACCGCTTGGTGCATCGTGGCGGCATTGGGTATGGAAACGCTCGTGCTTCCCATCGCCCGCTATGCGGTGCCTCCCGTCTGGCAGATCGCCGTCACCATCGCGCTGCCGCTCGTTTCCGCCGCGCTATTCAAAGCCGCCCGGAGCTCTGCGCCTACCGAATCCGCCCAGAATATAACCCGGCGCGCCGACCTCCCCGGAGCAAGGATGGAAGCGCTCGCGGCTCAACCTCGGCGCGCCGTGCTGCCGGCGGGAAGAGAGGGTCGAAGAAGCCTGCTGGTGCTTATCGCTGCAGCTGCGCTGCTACTTGCGACCGTACGGTCGTTCAGTTCGATCGGATTATGGGGCAGCGAGGCCGTCGCAGCGCAAGGGATCGCGGCAGAGGTCGTCTTCTCCCTCGTCTCAACAGCGTTTCTTGCCCTCTTCGCACTCGCCACACTGGTGAAGACAACCGGATGGCGCCTCGATTTGAGGTTTCAGCCAGCGTTCATCATCGTCATCGGCGGTCTGTTTCTCGTGGTGTCCCAAAACGCCGCCCCTGGGATACCCGCCGCTCTGCTGGACGCCCTCATGCGGCTGGACGACTCGTGTGCGCACGTGCTGTTCTGGATCGTCGTGGTCACCGCCATCGATGCGCTCACCATGCCCTCGTACCGAGTGATGGGCGTTGCAGCAGCCGTCTACGCGCTCAGCTCCGTGCTGTGGGTCGCCTTGCTGGGCAGCGGAGTGGCTTTCAGCAGCATGATCATGCTGGGCGCCGCGTACTCCCTCACGATCGCCGCCATTCTCAGCGAATGGATCGGGGCAAGGCGCCTGGAGTCGACGGAGAAGGAAAGCGCAGCGGGCAATCCCGAACCCACGACTGCGCACCCTTCAAGCGGCGATCTCACGGGAGAGCACGTATCACGCGCCATCGCGGTTCGATGCGAAGACATCGCAGTCGCGAACAAGCTTTCGCCCCGCGAAACGGAGATATTCATCCTCCTCGCTCAGGGAAGAACGCGAACCCTCATCCAGGAAGAACTGGTGCTTGCCGAGAACACGGTGAAAACGCACATCGCCCACATCTACGCGAAACTCGGCATCGGCAATCGTCAGGAGATGATGGACCTCGTCTTAGGCGCCACCGAAGAGGACGGCCGCGCGGCAAGCCCCCGCTCCTACATAACGAAAAAGTAACCATTTAGCACTCTCGGTTGTAGAGTGCTAAAACGCGTCGTAGAATACCAGGCATACCAAGCAAGGCGGCGTTTCGGCGCACCCGGAACCACCGCCTCCCCGCACGACTAGAGGAGATGATCGAACATGGCAATGATGGTACCCATGCGCAGGAACCGCAACCTGTTGAGCGAGCTGATGACCGACCCCTTCGACGCGTTCTTCAACGCCGCCTCGGCTCCCATGCAGAAGATGTCGCCCACGCTCATGCGCACCGACATCAAGGAGACCGACGCAGGATTCGAGCTGACCATCGACCTGCCGGGCTTCAAGAAGGACGACGTCCAGGCCGAGCTGAAGGACGGCTACCTCACCATCACGGCGCAGACCCAGTCCGAGTCCGAGGACAAGGACGAAGAGGGCACGTACGTCCGCAAGGAGCGCTTCAGCGGCAAGTGCAGCCGCACGTTCTACGTGGGCGACGACATCGAGGAAGACGACATCAAGGCGAAGTTCGAGGACGGCGTGCTGAAGATCGCCGTGCCGAAGAAGCAGGAGCAGCCCAAGCTCGAGGAGAAGAAGACCATCTCCATCGAGGGTTAATCCTTCGCGAAACGCAAGCGCACTGGAAGGCGGCCACCGTGACCGCCTTCCTTGTTTTCACCCAAAGGCACGCTTCGTCGCCTGCGCTCGGGATGACAGGCGTTCAAGAGCAAAACAGGCCGATCAGAACGCATGTTTCACGTGAAACATCCGGACGCAAGAAGCGTGGTATCATGGGTCGAAACCGACAGGAGGAGCTATGGACGAAACCGTGCGCGCTATCGAAACGTTCCGCAGCTGGGTGGCCGACACGCCGCCGGGCGGCCTGGTGTTCTTCGGCGGCGCAGGCGTGTCCACCGAGAGCGGCATCCCCGATTTCCGCAGCCCGGACGGCCTGTACGCGCAGAAGTACCCCTATCCTCCCGAGCAGATGGTCAGCCGCAGCTTCTTCGACGCCAACCCCAGCGCGTTCTTCGACTTCTACTGCGACCGCATGCTGGCGCTCGACGCGCAGCCGAACCGCGCGCATCGCAAGCTGGCCGAACTCGAGCAAGCGGGCACGCTGGCCGCCGTGGTGACGCAGAACATCGACGGCCTCCATCAAAAAGCGGGCAGCAAGAACGTGCTCGAACTGCACGGCAGCGTGCTGCGCAACTTCTGCATGGCGTGCGGCGCAGCCTACTCGGTAGACAACCTGCTGGCCCTTCGCGCGCAGTCCGACGACAGCGTGCCGCGATGCCCCGCCTGCGGCGGCATCGTCAAACCCGACGTCGTGCTGTACGAGGAGCCCCTGAACGAACGCACGGTGCACGGCGCCGTGAATGCCATCGCGCAGGCCGACCTGCTGGTGGTGGCGGGAACGTCGCTGGCCGTGTACCCGGCGGCCGGCCTCATCGACTTCTTCACAGGGCGCCGCCTCGTCATCGTCAACCACACCCCCACCCCGCGCGACCGCCAAGCCGACCTCTGCATCGCCGCCAACGTCGGCGAGGTCTTCGGCTTCTAAGCGCTCGCGCGCTATCACGCATCAATTCGTTCGCGAACAGCACCTTAAAT
>NZ_DBFEGU010000121.1:0-1264 GCF_048329335.1 Eggerthella sp.
GGCCTCGTGGTCATCGATGTCGCAGGACGCCTGGGAAGCGACGCGACGATGATGGCGCTGCTGGTGGGAGGATCGGTGCTGACGGGCGTGGGTTACGGCTACTACTGGGGAAGCTGGGCGGAGTACCTGGGACGCATGCACCCCTCGCGCACGTCGTTCTACGTGCCGATGGCGTTTTTGCTGACAGCTGCGCTGTTCCTGATCATCTCGCTCTCGGCCGAATACGAAAGCGCCCCGCCGCTGCTGTTGATGCTGCCGCTTCCCGTGCTGTCGCTCGTCTGCCTGCGCCGGTGCCATGCAGAGGTTCCCGACGGGCGCTACGCGCGCACCGTGGACTCGAAACGCTACCTTACGGCGCTCGCCTCGCTGGTCACGCTCATCGTGGCCAGCCTCGTGCTATCGCTGCTGTTCGGGCTCGTGTGGGAGATGACGGTGTTGTCGGTGGGATCGGTGAACGAGGCGCACCAGGCGCCGCTCGTTGCGAACCTCGTGGTGGCCGTATGCCTGATCGGGCTTGTGCTATACGCCCACAAGCGTCTTGACCTGGCCTTGGCATACCGCGTCATCGTGCCCGTCATCGTCATCCTGTTCGCCGTGCTTCCGTTCTTCTGGGAGACGAGCCCCGTGGTGCTCAACGCCGTGATGAGCGCATGTTACGGGACGTTCGACGTGATCATCTGGTACATGGTGGTGTCGGCCTCCTACGACTTCGCCGTTTCGGGCTTCGTCATCGGCGCCCTGGTGCGCGGATTGTCAATCCTGGCGCGCCTGCTGGGAATCGGCATCGGCTATCTGCTCATGCTCGTGCCGGGAAGCCCGTCGTTGCTGATCGTTGGTATATCGGTGGGCGCAGTGTACGTGCTTGCCATGCTGGGACTGTTCTACCGCACGCGTCGCAAGGGCATGCCGATCGTGGTGGAGGACGAGCCGATCGAAAAGAAGGCGGCCGCACCTGCGACGAACGCACCGCCCGCAGAGCCGGCGAACGCGCCGGCCGCCGTCATCGCCCCCGTCGTGCAGGCGGCCGAAGCTCCCGCAGCCTCCATCGCTCCCGCAGCTCCCGAAACCCGGCCGGACGACGCGCCCCTCAGCGAGGAAGCCGTGTTCGAGCAGATCGCCGAGGACTTCAGCCTGACGCGGCGCGAGGCCGAGCTGCTGCCTTTCATCGCGCGCGGCCGTTCGGCGCGCGTCATCGCCGATGCCCTGTTCGTGTCCGAGAACACCATCCGCACCCACACCCGCCGCATCCTGGAGAAAACCGACC
>NZ_DBFEGU010000122.1:0-1107 GCF_048329335.1 Eggerthella sp.
GGGCCCCCTCCGATCCCGGCTCGACGGCGAAAGGCCGATTCCAACCCTGGTTTAACAGCGGAGCGGGCTCGAAATGGCGAAAAGTCGCCGAATTCGGAAGACATCGTGCGTTTCGGTCGAGCTCGTTGCGCGATATCGAAAGTGATCTTTCCGGTGACCTGTCCTTATTCGACAGGAGCTTTCTCTGTGCGCTTGAGGTTCGCTTAAGAACTTCCGAATCCGATGGTTTTTCGTCAACGGTAGCGTGTTCCGCGGTTAAACCAAGATTGACATAGCCCAGGTCGGCTCGTCCCTCTCGCCGGCGGTTCGGAAGCCCTCTTCGGCCATCGACCAGGTGCTCGTCTCGCCTGATCGCCAGCCGCCCGATAGGGAAAGCGGCGTGCGGCGGTGCATGTCGATCCTGGTTTAACAACGGATAGCGTGTTCGGATGCGGGGGCGAGCGGAATGCCAAGGGATTTCCTGCGGTGGAGCGGTAGGGCTCCTGCGGCAGCTCGGGGTTGGGATATACTGGGGGCATGAAACTCGCATCCGTCATCTTGGACATACCCACGCAGGCGCTCGACGCGCCGTATACCTACGCCGTCCCTGAAGAAGCGGGCGACCAGCCGATCGAGGTCGGCTGCGCCGTGCTCGTGCCGTTCGGGCCGCGGCAGGCCGTCGGCTTCGTCATCGGCATCGAGGAGCGCGCCGAAGGCGATTGGCCCGCAGGTCTCGACCCTGCCAAGCTCAAGGGCATCGTGCGCGCGGTGAGCCGCCCGTACTTCGACGAGGAGGGGGCTGCGTGCGCGCAGTGGCTCTCGGAACGCTACATCGCGCCGTTGTCGTCGTGCGTGCGCCTGTTCACGCCGCCTGGCGGCGTGCCGCGCATGGTGCGCGCGCAGGGAGGCTACTGGCGTCTTGAAGAGCCGACGGTGGGGGAAGTCGACGACCGCTGGGTGGTGCCGGGGCCTGCGCTCGCGGACTTCGAGCCGCGCAAGAACGCCGTGAAGCAGGCGTCCATCGCGGCCGCGCTCGAGCGCGGCGAGCTGCGCGTGGCCGAGCTGACGGCCGAGTTCGGCGCGGTGTCGTCGCCTCTCAAGGCACTGGAGAAGCAGGGCGTCGTGCGC
>NZ_DBFEGU010000123.1:0-9075 GCF_048329335.1 Eggerthella sp.
GGGTGCCCGTGACCACGGTCCCGGCGCCTTTGATGCTGAACACGCGGTCGACGGGCAGGCGCAGGCGCGAGCCCGCCTTCGCGCGCCGCGTGGTGCGCGCCGCGCGTGTCAGAGCCTCTTGCAGCTCGGGAAGCCCGGCGCCCGTGCGGCTGGACACGGGGACGATATCGGCATCCGCGAAAGGCGTGCCGGCCAGGCGGCCCCGCACCTCATCGGCCATGAACAGCGCCCATTCCTCGTCCACGAGGTCGGTTTTCGTGAGCGCCGCCACACAGGTGCGTATGCCCAGAAGCTCCAGCACGGCCAGGTGCTCCTCGGTCTGCGGCATGATGCCGTCGTCGGCGGCGATGCAAAGAAGCGCCAGGTCGATGCCCGTCGATCCCGCGATCATCTGGCGCACGAAGCGCTCGTGGCCCGGCACGTCCACCACGCCGAGCACGGTGCCGTCGGGAAGCGCCAGGCGCGCGAAGCCCAGCTCGATGGTGATGCCGCGCTGCTTCTCCTCTGCCAGACGGTCGGGGTCGGTTCCGGTCAAGGCCAGCACGAGCGACGACTTGCCGTGGTCGATATGGCCGGCCGTGCCCAGCACGAGGTCGGTCTGCGTGCGCCCGCTCATGCGCGGCTCCCCTCGGCTCCGGCGTCGAGCGCGTCGAAGTAGGCGCGCACGGCCTCGGCGACCTCGGCTAGCTCGTCCTCGGCCACGGTGCGCGCGTCCAGCAGCACGGCGTCGTGCTTGATGCGCCCGATCACGGGCACGTCGCGCCGCGCAATGAGGAACGTCTCGCACCCCTGCGCGTCCCCGCGCGAAAACTCGATGCGCACCGCATGCGAGTCGATGTCGCACAACGGCAGCGCGCCGCCGCCGGCCCGCGCGGTATCCGGTACCACGTCGATGCGCGCCGCCCCTGCGGGAAGCGCTTCCTCCAAGGTGCGCGCCAGCCGCTCGGCGCGCCCGCGCACGGCTTCGGCCGGCTCGGACAGCATGCGCAGCGCAGGGATGCGCTCGAGCGCGATCGCGGGGTCGAGGTAGAGGCGCAGCGTGGCCTCCAGCGCGGCCAGCGTCATCTTGTCGAGGCGCATCGCGCGGGCGTAAGGGTTCTTCTTCAGCCGGTCGATGAACCGTTTCGCTCCCACGATGATGCCCGCCTGCGGGCCGCCCAGCAGCTTGTCGCCCGAGAACGACACGAGGTCGCAGCCCGCCTGCAGCGACTCGGCCACGGTGGGCTCGGCGTACGCGCCGAACGCATCGAGGTTCAGGAAGGCGCCCGATCCCTGGTCCTCGTACACCAGAAGCTCGCCCGCGCCCGGCTCGCCGGATGCCGTGCGCCGTGCGTTCTCGGCATCGGCCAGCGGGCGCAGGTCGCGCGCCGACACGCTCTCGGCGAAGCCCACCACGCGGTAGTTCGAAGGATGCACCTTCAACAGCATCGAGGTGTCGGCGCCGATGGCGCGCTCGTAGTCGACGGCATGCGTCTTGTTCGTGGTGCCCACCTCCACCATGCGCGCCTGCGACAGCTCCATGATGTCGGGCACGCGGAACGATCCGCCGATCTCCACCAGCTCGCCGCGCGACACCACGGCTTCGTGCCCGCGCGCGAACTCGTGGAGCACCATCATGACCGCCGCCGCGTTGTTGTTCACGGCCAGCGCCGCCTCGGCGCCGGTGAGCGTGCAGATGAGGCGCTCCACATGGTCGTGGCGGCTGCCGCGCGCCATGGCATCGGTGTCGTACTCCAGCGTGGAGTAGCCGCGCGCCACGTCGCTCACGGCGCTCACGGCCTCGTCGGCAAGCGGGCTGCGCCCGAGGTTCGTGTGCACGACGATGCCCGTGGCGTTGATCACGCGGCGCAGCGACGGGCGCGCCCGGGCGAACGCCCGGGCGCGCGTCGATTCGGCGAGCGCCGGAACGTCGACCCGTTCGCATGCTCCTGCAAGCACGGCTCGACGCGTCTCGTCGACGGCCTCGCGCACGCAATCGGCCAGCACGCTGCGGGGGAGGAGCGACAGAAGCGCGCTCACCTCGGGCAGCTGGAGCATCTCCTCCACCTGCGGGAGCGCGCGGAGCAGATCGGTGCGTGACGGATTCGCCATGGAAACGCCTTTCTCGAACACGGGTGCGGGGATGCGCGGCCGACGCGGCCGCTCGCCAAAGTATACCAGTGTTGCGCGCGCCGATGCACCGACGGCCGGGTATCGATTCGGCGATGCGACGAGCAGGACGACGAGATGGGGAAATTGTCGAGGAAAACGCTTTTGTTTCTCCCTGCGCCCGCGAGTTGCGGTACCATACCGTGCGGCTTCGCAGGGGACGCGCGAAGAAGCCGCGACCAGGCAAGGAAGGAACCAGATGCGATCATGATGCAGGACGAGATCCAAACGCTCAGGCCGGATGCGCTGTCGCCGGCTGAAATCGCGGAGAAGGCCGAGAAGGTCGGCGAGGCCAAGGCGGCCATGCCGAAGGCGAAGTGCTTCGCGTCCGCGATGCTGGCCGGGGCGTTCATCGCGTTCGGGGCGCTGTACTTCTGCGTGTTCCTGGGCGACCCCTCCATGCCGTTCGCGGTGCAGCGCGCGGTGGGCGGACTCTGCTTCTGCCTCGGGCTGGTGCTCGTGCTGTGCTGCGGCGCGGAGCTGTTCACCGGCAACGTGCTTCTGGTGTGCGCGAAAGCGTCGGGCCGTATCGGCTGGAGGTCCCTGTTCGGCAACTGGCTGCTCGTGTGGCTCGGCAACCTCGCCGGCGCGCTCGTCGCGCTCGCGCTCGTCCACTTTGCGAACGTCGCCGCCATGAACGGAGGCGCGGTGGGCGAGGCCTTCGTCAGCGTGGCCGCGGGCAAGGTGGCGCCCGATTGGACGACGCTGTTCTTCAAGGGCGTCATGTGCAACATCCTCGTGTGCCTGGCCGTGTGGATCGGGTTCTCGGCGCGCACCGTCGCCGACAAGGTGCTCGGCATCCTGCTGCCCATCTCTGCGTTCGTTGCGTGCGGGTTCGAGCACTGCGTGGCGAACATGTTCTTCCTCCCCATGGGGCTGTTGCTCAACTCGATGGGGGTGGGTGCGCCCGACGCGGTGACGCTGGCCGGCATCGCGACGAACCTGTCGGCCGCCACGCTGGGCAACGTCGCCGGCGGCGTCGCCGTCGGCATGGCGTACTGGTTCGTGTACCGGAAGAAGGACGTCGATCGGTAGGGGCTTTTCCGCCGGCCTTTCGCCGATAAGCTGCCCTGCGATTGCGGCGGGCGGCTGCGATACGGTATCATTACCTCGTCGCCTCGCATTGGCACGATTCTGCGCGGGTGCCATTTCTGCATGCAAGGCGACGCTTCATCATCGCGCACCTCATCGCGTCCCGCATGCGCATGCGCGCATCCGGCGACGCTGCACCGTCATTTCTGCAACGACAACCGAATAACATCGCAACTTTGCTATCGACTGGTATCGAAGGGGGCCTTCATGGCTGACTATCAGGCAATGTGGAAAGACTTGGGCATGGATCTGGAGACGCACGACCAGCTGTGCGCCGTGCTGCCGATGGCGTTCGGCGACACGTACCTCACGCAGGAGAACCGCCCTGAGAACATGGCGTTCTACGACTTCGTGGTGTCGGAGATCCACGGCGTGCGCCCCGCGGAGCTCATCGAGCTGCAAAAGCAGGGCGGCAAGGTGTTCGGCACGTTCTGCGTGTTCGTGCCCGACGAGGTGGTCGTCGCCTGCGGCGGCGCCGTCACGGGGCTGTGCGGCGGCTCGCAGTTCTGGGTGCCCGAAGGCGAGAAGGTGCTGCCCAGCGGCATCTGCCCGCTGATCAAGGCGTCGCTCGGCGCGCACTTCGGCAAGACGTGTCCGTACTTCAGCGTGGCCGACATGTATGTGGGCGAGACCACGTGCGACGGCAAGAAGAAGGCCTACGAGATCCTGGGGGCCGACAAGAAGACCTACGTCATGGACGTGCCGCAGATGAAGCGCGAGAAGGACATCGCGGCGTGGAAAGACGAGATCGCGCTGTTCGCCAAGGAGGTGGAGGCCGAGACGGGCAACGAACTGACGGCCGAGAACCTTGCCCGTGCCATTCGCACCATCAACGAGAAGCGTCGCGCGCTGGCCCGCGTGTTCGAGGCGCGCAAGGCAGACCCGGTGCCCATCAGCGGCAAGGACGCCCTGCTCATGATGCAGATCGCGTTCTTCGACGACCCGGTGCGCTGCGCCGAGACGGCGAACAAGCTGGCCGACGAGCTGGAAGCGCGCATCGAGCGCGGCGAGGGCGTGGTGCCCGCCGGCACGAAGCGCATCCTGATCACGGGCACGCCGCTGGCCATCCCGAACTGGAAGCTGCACCATATCGTCGAGACGAGCGGCGCCGTGGTGGTGTGCGAGGAGATGTGCACGGGCACGCGCTACTTCGAGAACGAGGTGGACGAGGGCGAGGGCACGCTCGACGGCATGTTCCAGGCGTTGGCGCAGCGCTATATGAAGAACAACTGCGCGTGCTTCACGCCGAACCCGGGTCGCGTCGCGGACGTGGTGCGCATGGCGAAGGAGTACAAGGTCGACGGCGTGATCGACGCGAACCTCAAGTTCTGCACGCTCTACGACGTGGAAAAGGCGCCGCTGGCGGACGCGCTTGCCGAGGAGGGCATCCCGTGCCTGGGCCTCGAGACCGACTACGCCGACAACGACGCCGAGCAGCTGCGCACGCGCATCGGCGCGTTCATCGAGATGCTGGACGCGTAAGGCCATGCAACAAGACGCTGCCGATACCGTGAACAAGGACGCACGTCCCGAGGATTGCTATATCCTGTTCTCGAGCCATACCGACGGCTGGCGTCTGTACGAGCTGGCGCGCGACGCGGGGGCCAAGGCGAGGATCTCGCCCACGCCCCGCGCCGCGCGCGCTTCCTGCGGGGTGTCGTTGCTCGCGTCGTGCGACGACGTGGAGCTGCTGGAGCGCCTTGCGCAGGAGGAGGGCGTCCCGATCGAGGGCGTAGCCCGGCTGCCGCGCCAGCTGAACGCGCGGCGGGACACGTTTTGCTGAGCGGATGCCCTGCAGGGATTGTCATCCTGAGCGGAACGCCGCAGGCGCGGAGTCGAAGGATCCCGTGCGGCGCCAGCAGGGAGCGCCACGGTTATCGCCGCACGTGATCCAACGAACCCGCTCCGCTCGCTCGGGATGACGACCGGGGCGCTGCATTCGGGACGACAGGTGATAACGATGAGAAAGAAGGAAGACGATGGAGCAGATCGACGCACGGGGTCAGGCGTGCCCGCTTCCCGTGGTGCGCGCCAAGAAGGCGCTCTCGGCCATGGGGGAGGGCGTGCTCGAAGTGCTCGTTGACAACGAGACCGCGGTGCACAACCTGGAGGCGTTGGCGAAGACGCTCAAGGTGGGAGCCGTCGGCGAGGAGCGCGGCGAAGGCGTGTTCGCAGTGACCTTCGCGAAGGGCGCGGCGTCAGACGGCGAAGCGGGAAGCGCCGCGAGCTGCCCGGCGGTCGAGCAATCGCCTGCGGGCGGCCGGGTGGCGGTGATCCCGTCCGAGTTCATGGGCTCGGGGGACGACGAGCTGGGAGCCGTGCTGATGAAGGGCTTCGTGTTCGCCCTGACGCAGCTCGACGAGCTGCCCGAGACGGTGCTCATGTACAACGGCGGCGTGAAGCTCGCCTGCACGGGATCCTCGTCGCTCGACGACCTGCGCGCGCTCGCCGAGGCCGGCGTTGAGATCATGAGCTGCGGCACGTGCCTGAACCATTACGGCCTGGCCGAGCGGCTGGAAGTGGGCGAGGCCACGAACATGTACGTGATCGTGGAGAAGCAGGCGAACGCGCGCGGCATCATCCGTCCGTAGGGTCGGGCGCGCGAGACTTAAGGACCGTGGAGCTATGATCTACTTCGACAACGCGGCGACAACCGCCGTCAAGCCGCCCGAGGTGGCCGAGGCGGTGGCGCGCGCCGTCAACAGCTTCGGCGGCGCAGGGCGCGGCGTGCACGAGGCGTCGCTCGATGCGGGCTACGCCGTGTTCCGGGCACGCCAGCAGCTCGCGCGTCTGCTGGGCGCCGGCGACCCGTCGCGCGTGGCCTTCGCGAGCAACGCCACCGAGGCGCTGAACACCGCCATCGTCGGGCTCGCGCGGCCGGGAGACAAGCTGGTGACCACGGCCGCCTCGCACAACTCGGTGCTGCGCCCGCTGTACCGCCTGGCTGACGAGCGCGGCTGCGAGGTGGTCGTGGTTCCCCACGATGCGCGCGGCGCGCTGGACTACGACGCGCTGGAGGCGGCGCTTCCGGGGGCGCGGCTGGCGGCGGTCACCCACGCCTCCAACCTCACGGGCGACGTGTACGACATCGCCCGCATCGCGCGCCTGTGCCGCGAGCACGGCGCGCTGCTGGTGGCGGACGCGGCCCAGACGGCGGGCGTCGTGCCCATCGACATGGGGCGCGATGGGCTGGACGTCGTGGCGTTCACCGGGCACAAGAGCCTGTACGGCCCCCAGGGCACGGGCGGCCTCGCCGTGGCGGAAGGCGTGGAGATCGAGCCGCTGAAGGTGGGCGGCTCAGGGACGCAAAGCTACGACCGGCGCCATCCCGCGCGCATGCCCGAGCGCCTGGAGGCAGGCACGCTGAACGCCCACGGCATCGCCGGCTTGAGCGCGGGGCTCGCCTATATCGAGGAGCGCGGCGTGGAGGAGCTGGGCGCGCAGGTGCGCGCGCTGGCCGAGCGCTTCGAGCGCGGCGTGCGCGGCATCGACGGCGTGCGCGTGCTGGGCGGAGGCGGGGACGCGGGGCGCTGCGGCATCGTGGCGCTCGACGTGGGCGATGCGGACTCTGCGGCAGTTGGCGACGCGCTCAACGCCGAGTTCGGCATCTGCACGCGCGCCGGCGCCCATTGCGCGCCGCTCATGCACGAGGCGCTGGGCACGCAGCGCCAGGGCGCCGTGCGGTTCAGCTTCAGCAGCTTCAACACCGAGGACGAGGTGGACGCCGGCATCGCCGCCGTGGCCGCCATCGCCGAGGAGGCCTGAGCCGTGCGGAAGAAGACGCCGAAAGCCGTGGTGACGTTCGCGTCCACGAGCGATGCGATGGCCGTTGAGGCCGCCGCCCGCGAGACGGGCCTCCCGGGCAGGATGATACCCATCCCGTCGGAGGTTTCCGCCGGCTGCGGCCTGGCCTGGTGCGTCCCCGCCGAGGAGCGCGGCGCGCTGCTGGACGCCCTCGAGAGCGGCGGCCTGGCGTACGAGGCCGTGCACGAGGTGGAATTGTACTAAGGAAAGAACGCACGGCCTGCCACGTTCTCCCCCGCGCCGAGAAAAGATGAAAGGACCTCGCCCATGCCCTCGATCGGCATCGACATAGGAAGCACGGCCGCGAAGGCGGCGGTGCTCGAAGACGGCCGGCTCGCCGAGACGCTCGTGTGCCCCACGGGGTTCAGCAGCGTCGATGCGGCCGAGCGCCTGGCCCAGCAGCTGCTCGCGCGCGGCTTCGACCCGCGCGGGCTTCCCTGCGTCGCGACGGGCTACGGGCGCGTCGCGGTCCCCTATGCGGACCGCGTGGTCACCGAGATCACCTGCCACGGCAAGGGCGCCGCTTTCCTGTTCGGCGGCGGGGGCACCGTGGTCGACGTGGGCGGCCAGGACACGAAGGTCATCGTGCTGCGCGGCGGCAAGGTGGTCAAGTTCGCGATGAACGACAAGTGCTCGGCCGGCACGGGGAAGTTCCTCGAAGTCATGGCGAACCGCCTCGGCGTCAGCCAGGAGGAGCTCGCGCGCCTCGCCCGGATGGGCGCGCCCACGTCCATCTCGTCCATGTGCACGGTGTTCGCGGAGTCCGAGGTCATCAGCCTCATCGGCAAGGGAACGCCGCGCGAGGACATCGCGTACGCCGTGATCGAATCGGTGGTGGAGCGGGTGTCGGTGCTCGTGGCGCAGGGCAAGGGCGCACCCTACTTCCTGACGGGCGGCCTGTGCGACAACGGGTACTTCGTCGAGCGCCTCGGCGCGCGCCTGGGCGAGCTTGTGGCCACCGAGCCCCGCGCGCGCTTCGCCGGCGCCGTGGGAGCCGCGCTGCTGGCCGAGGAAGGGGAGGGGCGCCATGCCGGATAACGCGTTGCCGCGCTCGTTCGAGGATTTCAACGAAGCTCGCAAGCTGGGCTTTCTGGCGGCCAAGGAGTATAAGGAGCGGGGCGGCAAGCTGGCGGGGTGTTTGTGCTCGTACACGCCGCTCGAGGTGATCGATGCGGCCGGCATGGCAGCCATCGGCCTGTGCGGCATGAGCGACGAGGCCATTCCCGACGCCGAGACCGTGCTGCCGAAGAACCTGTGCCCGCTCATCAAGGGCACCTACGGCTTCGCCTTGACCGAGAAATGCCCCTATACCTACTTCTCCGACATCATCGTGGGCGAGACTACCTGCGATGGCAAGAAGAAGATGTACGAGCTGCTCGCCGACCTCAAGGACGTGCACGTGCTGCATCTGCCCCAGAGCCAGGCGCGCTCCTACGCCGCCGATATCTGGCACGAAGAGGTGAAGCTGTTCGCGAGCGAGCTCGAACGCCGCTTCGGCGTGCGCATCGACGACGGGAAGCTGCGCGATGCGGCGCGACTGCGCAACCGCTACCGGCGCGCGCTCGTGCGACTCTACGAGCTGCAGAGGAGCGAGCCGCCCGCCATGCGCGGCGTGGAGCTCATGAGCACGCTGTTGGCCAGCACGTTCAGCTTCGATGTGGAGACGTTCGTCGGGAAGCTGGAGGCTCTGGCGGACGAGCGCGAGCGCGCCTACGCTGCGGGCGAGCGCCCTGTCGCCGCCACGGCGAAGCGCATCCTGCTCACCGGGTGCCCTTCGGGCGGCGTCATCAACAAGGTGGGCAAGGTGATCGAGGAGCACGGAGGCGTGATCGTGTGCCTGGACGATTGCTCGGGCGAGAGAGCGAACCGCCTGCTCGTGGACGAGGACGCCGACGATATCCTGCGCGCCATCTCCGATCGCTACCTTGCGGTCAACTGCTCGGTCATGACGCCGAACGACGCCCGCATCGACAATACGGCGGCAATGGCCCGCGCCTACCGCGCCGACGGCGTGGTGGAGGTGGTGCTGCA
>NZ_DBFEGU010000124.1:0-6662 GCF_048329335.1 Eggerthella sp.
TCCTCGTACACCGTGATCTCGACCGGGATGATGGTGCCGGACTGGTCCTGCGTCTGGGCGTTGAACGCCTGGCAGAACTGCATGATGTTGACGCCCTGGGCGCCGAGGGCCGGGCCGACCGGAGGAGCCGGGTTCGCGGCACCCGCGGGGATCTGCAGCTTGATAAAGCCGGTTTGCTTCTTTTCAGCCATGAGAGCTTCCTTTCAGCTGAGTAAAATCATCTAGACAAATCTATCAACAAAGCGGCATAGGTCGAATGAGAAGCCCCGGTCCACGCGGGCACGCGACGCCGCTTGTGTTCGCACCTTTAAATCTTGGCCACCTGATCGAACGAAAGCTCGACCGGAGTCTCGCGGCCGAAGATGGAGACCATGACCTTCACCTTGCCGGCATCGGGCGACACCTCGGACACCACGCCGTCGAACTCGGCGAGCGGACCCGAGACCACCTTCACCGACTGCCCCACTTCCAGGCTCGACGAAGTCTTCTTCGGAGCCTCGCGGCTCGTGCGCTTCATGATCTTGTTGTACTCGTCGCGCGTGAGCGGCGCAGGGTTGCCGTCGGCACCCACGAACCCCGTCACGCCCGGGGTGTTGCGAACCGCAGCCCAGCTGCGATCGTCCAGCTCCATGCGGACGAGCACGTAGCCCGGGAACACCTTCTTCTCGCTCTCGACGCGACGGCCGCCCTCTTTGATCTCGGTGACCATCTCTGTCGGGATCTCGATACCGAAGACGTTGTTCTCGAGACCCATCGTTTCGATGCGCGTCTCGAGGTTCTTCTTGACCTTGTTCTCGTATCCTGAATACGTGTGCAGGACGTACCACTTCTTCGCCATGCGCTTAGACCCCCAAACCGGAAATTGCAATCAGCAGCGGCGTGATGACGACGTTGTCGAGCACGGCAACGTACACGCCGAAGAACACGAGCGCGACTACCACGACGACGCTCCAGCGCAGGACGTCCTGCTTGGTCGGCCACGTGACGCGCTTGAGCTCCGAGCGAACGTCCTTGAGAAACCCGAAACGACGCTTCTTCGCAGGCTTCTTCTCAGGAGCCTTCTCGACCTTCTTCTCGACGGCTTTCGCAGAGGCCTTCGCCTGCTTGCCGCCGTCCACGGCCGCGTCGCTTTTCTCGGCCTTCTTGAAGAACCGCTTCTTAGGCGCCTCGGTCGCAGCAGCATCGGCCTCGGCGTTCTTGTTCGCCTTGGCAGCGGCCTCTTCCTTCAGCGCCTGCTCCTTGCGGGCTGCGCGTGCGGCAGATGCCTTCGCTCGCTGTGTCTTTGATTTCTTCGCCATCTGATTCCTTAACCGGGGATTCGTATCCGTGTAAACGCCAAACAAGCAGCCTGATCACAAGCTGCTCATCCAAGCAACCTGATGCAAGCTGCTCATATACTCGAGCTGGCAGGCCAGGAGGGACTCGAACCCCCAACATGCGGTTTTGGAGACCGCCGCTCTACCAATTGGAGCTACTGGCCTATGCTCGTGCAAACCTCTGACGCGCTATCGGGTCTCTTTATGCACCGTGTGGCACTTGCACCACTTGCAGTACTTCTTCAACTCGATACGATCAGGATTGTTCTGCTTGTTCTTCTTGGTCGTGTAGTTACGGCGCTTGCACTCCGTGCACGCCAAAGTGACCAACGTACGCATGAATTCTCCTTTATGCCTCAACTGAAACGAGCTTGGATCTCATACACATGAATTTTCATGAGCGGGGCCCGCTTGGAGCGGGCCCCGCCGAATCACGCTAAAACGGTGTTACTTGATGATCTTCGTAACGCGACCGGAGCCGACCGTGCGGCCACCCTCGCGGATAGCGAAGCGCAGGCCCTCTTCCATGGCGATCGGGTGAATGAGCTCGCCCTTGATCTCCACGTTGTCGCCCGGCATGACCATCTCGGTGCCCTCGGGAAGGTGGGCAACACCCGTCACGTCCGTCGTGCGGAAGTAGAACTGCGGACGGTAGCCGTCGAAGAACGGCGTGTGGCGGCCGCCCTCTTCCTTCGTCAGGATGTAGACCTGACCCTCGAACTCGGTGTGCGGGGTCACGCTACCGGGCTTGCAGAGAACCTGGCCGCGAACGATCTCCTCGCGCTTGACACCGCGGAGCAGGCAGCCGATGTTGTCGCCGGCCTGAGCCTCGTCGAGCAGCTTGCGGAACATCTCGATACCGGTGCAGACCGTGTTCTGGGTCTCCTTGATACCGACGATCTCCAGCGGGTCGTTGACATGCAGCGTACCGCGCTCCACACGACCGGTGGCAACGGTGCCACGGCCGGTGATGGTCATCGTGTCCTCGACGGCCATCAGGAACGGCTTGTCGACCATGCGCTCCGGCGTCGGGATGTAGGAGTCGACGGCGTCCATGAGCTCCCAGACCTTCTCCTGCCACTCTTTGTCGCCCTCGAGAGCCTTCAGAGCGGAGCCACGGATGATCGGGGTGTCGTCGCCCGGGAACTCGTAAGAGTCGAGCAGCTCGCGAACTTCCATCTCGACGAGCTCGAGGAGCTCCTCGTCGTCGACCATGTCGCACTTGTTCAGGAAGACCACGATGTAGGGCACGCCGACCTGACGGGCGAGCAGGATGTGCTCGCGGGTCTGGGCCATCGGGCCGTCGGTGGCGGCGATAACGAGGATGGCGCCGTCCATCTGAGCAGCACCCGTGATCATGTTCTTGACGTAGTCAGCGTGACCGGGGCAGTCGACGTGAGCGTAGTGGCGGGAATCCGTCTCGTACTCGATGTGAGCGATGGAGATCGTGATACCGCGCTCGCGCTCCTCGGGAGCCTTGTCGATGTTCTCGAACGCCGTGAAGTCGGCACGAGCGGAGCCGTGCGAGCCGTCGTTCTCGGACAGCGTCTTGGAAATGGCGGCCGTCAGGGTCGTCTTACCGTGGTCGACGTGGCCGATGGTACCGATGTTAACATGCGGCTTGGAACGCTCGAACTTCTCCTTAGCCATGTTTCATCCTCCTTATAGGATATTTTCGCGAAACGAAAACAAAATAACGACGCGTCCGACAAAGCGGACGCGAAATAATACAATGGTAGCGGTGACTGGATTTGAACCAGTGACGCCACGGGTATGAACCGTGTGCTCTAACCAACTGAGCTACACCGCCAGGTAGCAAAAAATGGAGCCTGCGATCGGACTTGAACCGACGACCTCTTCCTTACCAAGGAAGTGCTCTACCGACTGAGCTACACAGGCGAAAAATGGTGGGCGCGCTAGGATTCGAACCTAGGTAGGCATAGCCAACGGGTTTACAGCCCGTCCCCTTTAGCCACTCGGGCACACGCCCATAATTCGCTGCTTAATTCATGTGTATTTATCAAGCTGCCTGCCGCGCTTTTCGGTGAACCCGAACGCGCGAGCAGGAGAATAATACGCTAGGAACATCGGCGTGTCAACTGTCTACACGCCCCCGGGCGTGTCTCCACGATTCCTCCTTTTCTCGACCTCTCCGCCCAGCGAATCGAGCGACGACCTCGCAGAAGCTCATCGCCCGCCGCCGTCCCGGCGTTCCAAAGTTTCGCGAATCGACAAATACGCTTTCACAAGATCGTCGAGGCGCATGCGCGCGTTCGCAGGACTGGTGGAAGGAAGTCCCGTGTGCGCAAGGCCGGGAAGTTGCGGCGCGCCGAAGCGGCGATAGAGCGCCGTCGCCTTCGAGCCCGTGGTGAACACGGCTTCGAGCGGCGCCGCCTCGGCAATGCGCGAAAGATTGTTCGCAACGGGGTCGACGATGCTCGCATCCGAAGCTCCGACGATAGCGCAGGACGACAGAACGTCCCAAAGAGCGATGCCGTGCGCATAGAGAAACGCCGTGCGTCCCTCGATGCCGAGCGGCTCGGGCTCGTCGAACAGCGCGCCCATCACCTTCCAGAACCGGTTTTGCGGATGCCCGTAGTAGAATCCGATCTCGCGCGATTTCGGAGAAGGCATGGTTCCCAGCACGAGCACGCGCGAATCGACTGCATATATAGGTTCGAGCGGATGCTCGATGCGAACGGCTTCCACGAGCCCTCCCCTATGCGCGGCTGGGCAGCTCGAGCGAAGCCTCGTCCAGCACATGCCCGCGAACGGCGCGCCTGAACTCGTTGAGGAAGTAGCCCTCGGACAAACCGAGCTCGCAATCGAGCGCGTACACGGTCAGCGTGTAGTCGTGCGTCTTGTCAGGCGGGTACGGGCCCGCGTAACGATGGATGATGCGCGGGTCGGTATGGCTGCCTGCCAGAGGCGACCAATCGCTGTTCGAGCCCTGTACGCAAGCCAGCTCGCCCGAGGCGCTGGCGTTCTCGGGAACGAGCGTCGTGTCCGGCGCGATGTCGCACGCAAGCCAATGGATCCAGCAGAAGCCGCCTACGGGGACGGCGTCGTAGTCGAGAAACGTGAGCGCAAGCGAGCGCGCGCCTTCGGGCACGTCGGCGATTTCTATGGGAAACGAGCGGACGGGATGCCCGTCCAGCTGGTACGCTTCGGGGGCGTGCTTGCCGAAGCGATCGGGCAGCAGCCCGTTGTCGAGCTCGACGAATATGCGCATGGTCGATCTCCTTTCGCGCGGAACCAACGGTTGGCACCGTGGTATAGAAGAAGGGAGGGCCGAAGCCCTCCCTTAGTGATCGTATGAAGCCTTAGAACTGCAGCGCGTTCGTGAACTGCGCCCACGACAGCGGATCGGTGTCGCGCACGTACGCGTTGAAGGTGGGAGCGTGCACGTAGTGCGAGCCGCCTGCACTCACCGCGATACCGACGTGACCGTAACGCCACAGCACGTCGCCCGGACGCGCCTCGGAAACCGATACGACGCGCGCGGCTGCCGCGTACTGCGCCTCGCTCTGGTGCGGCAGATACATGCCCACCTGGCGGTACGCCCACGTGACCAAGCCGGAGCAGTCAAAGGAGTCGGGGCCTTCGGCACCCCAGATGTAGGGGCAGCCGATACGGCTCATAGCGTAGCCCACGACCGAGTCGTAGGAACCGACCGGACGGGACGGATACACTACAGAACCGCCACCACCGCCGCCGCCGGACGAACCGCTTCCGCCGCCGGAGCCGGAACCTGAACCGCCGCTAGCGCCGCCACCGCCGCCGCCGGGATTCACCGCCTGCTCCGCCTGGCGCTGACGCTCGGCCTCGGCCGCAGCCTCCGCCGCCGCAGCGGCCGCCGCCGCAGCCTGCTCCTGCTGAAGGAGCTCCTGCGCTTCGGCATCGAGGGAGCTGACCAGCTCGGTAGCCTGGTCGACCTTGGCCTGGACATCGCTTTGGATCTGTTTGGCTTCCGCAGCCTTGGCCGAGGCGATTTGCTCTTGGCGAGCGAATTCGTCCTTGGCAGCCTGCAGCTCTTCGCGCAAGGTCTTCGTCTGGTCGACCATATCGGCGTCGTTCTCGTTCATCTTGTTGAGAAGATCCCAATTCTGGGTGAACTCTTCGAACGAGGCGGCACCCAGGACGAAATCGACGAAGCTCGTGGATCCGTTGCGGTACATGTTGCGGGCACGCGTGCCCAGCTTGTCCTGCAGATCGCTGATCTGGCTGTTAGCGTCGTCGATTTTGGCCTGCTGATCCTCCATCGCCTTCTGCGCGGCATCGCGCTCGTCGAGGGCGGAGTAATAGCTGATTTCGGCAGCCTCGAGATCGGCCTGCAAGCCGATCAGCTGGTTGCGCACCGCATCGGCCTCGGCCTGCTTCTCAGCAGCCGTCTCTGCGAACGCGGTCGTCGGAGCCAGAACGGAAAGGGCGCCGAGCGCGGCCGCGCCGGTGAGGAATGTTCGCCTGCTCAGTCCGATTGTATGCTCGCTCATGTATGAAATCCTCCTAGATTGAGCACGTAGTATGTATGGGCAAAAGCTGAACGCATGATACCACGTTCGCGCCGATGGTCAAAAAAGGTTGTGAACGCGTTTCATAAGCCCAGTTCAAAGCCGCCACATGGGGCGATGTCGAAGTGCCGCAGCCGTATCCTTCACGTCACGAAACCACAAACAAGCCCTCCATCAGGCATGACGGGAAAAAGAGGAGGCCACCAAGTGTTGTGGTGGCCTCCTCTAGATGTTGTGCAACCGTGAACGATCCGACTACTGCACGACCTTTTCGACGGCGGCTCCCCCTTCGTCCATGTAATGGTCGAACTCGTTCGCGACCGCCTCCGACGGGGCGGGCGTGAGCAGCGACACGATGATGATGGCGGCGAACGACAGGACGAACGCGGGGAGCAGCTCGTAGATGCCGAACACGCCGCCGAGAGGCTTGATGAAGTTGTGCCAGACGAGCACCGTGACCGTACCAGTGATCATGCCGGCCAGCGCACCCTGCATGTTGGCGCGGCGCCAATACAAGGCGCACAGGGTGAGCGGGCCGAACGAGGCGCCGAGGCCCGCCCAAGCGTAGGACACCACCCCGAAGATAGAAGAGTTCTCGTCGTACGCCACGATGATGCCGAACATGAACACCGCGATGAGCGTGAGGCGCGCCACGATCATGACCTGGCGGTCGGTGGCGTCTTTCTTGACGACCCCGCGGAAGATGTTCTCAGCCACCGAGGAGCCGGCGATCAGCAGGTACGAGGACGAGGAGCTCATCGACGCCGCGAAGATGCCCGACACCACTACGCCGCACATGAACGGCGGCAAGATCATCTGGGACAGCACGATGAAC
>NZ_DBFEGU010000125.1:0-1618 GCF_048329335.1 Eggerthella sp.
CGATGAGGGCGCGCCAGTACGGTAGGCTTCCGTCAGGTAGGAGGGGGCAGTACACGGTGACGGCACCGCTTCTCATGTCCTGTCGGACGCAATAGGGGAAGCTCGCCCGCGCCTTGCCGTTGCCGGAGTTGTAGACCTTCAACCCTATCGCCGGGATCGAGGTATCGATGCCGCGCGAATTGCGTGCTGGTTCGGGTACGAAACCGAGCTGGCGCATGAGGTCGCGGACGGCGACGCGCGCGCGGATCTCGGGACCGTCCTTCGAGTCCTCGGGTTCGATGAATTGGGTCAGGCGCCCGGTTTTCGCGAACGCGATGCGCAGGGCGCGCTTGGGGTCTCCGCCGTCGTCTTTGCCCTTGGGCTTGTAGCTCTCGGCGCCCGGCAGGACCACTATGCACGCGGTCGGGTCGGTCGCCTCGGGAAGCGCGGCGGCGACTTTGCGCCAGCGGATCTTCGCCTGGCTGTCGCCGGTATTCTCCATGCGGTTCAGGAGGTCGTTTGCCGGGATGTTATCGATCTTGACCTCGAAGCCGTCGACGGCCCCCTCCCCACCGAGAAAGCGGGAGATCTCGGCCCTTGCCATACCGAGGAGCCGGGCATCGTCCTGGTTGCCGATCAGCTGGAATACGGCCCTGTCCCTGCCGGTGCAGCGGGCGAGTCTGGCGCGGTTGGCCCGGCCCCAGGCCTCCTGTCTCGCCCGTGCGCCGACGGGGTCCTTGTCCCAATCCGCCTGCCTGGGCTCCTCTATGGACGCCTTGAGATGGGTCAGTTGAAGCGAGTCGAGCGCACCGACGGGCTCCGCGATATCTTTAAGCCGAGCCGCGACGGCCTCGAAGAACATGGCCTTGTCGATGACGGATGCCCCGCTTGCGACCGAGGGCTTCGATGCCCAGGAGGCGGTCATCGCGTAGGGGGATAGGATCTGCGGCTGCGAACCGTCGCGGGCGTACCTGCCCATGTCCTCAAGATACTCGCGGACTGCGGGCAATCCGGTCCCCCTGGCGAACTCGTAGTTCGCCAGGGCCGCGGGGTCCCAGGCCAAGTCGCGCTTCTGCCTGTCGTAGCCGTAGGGGACGACGCGGAGCGTGCCGCCTTCCGTGCGGACGTAGGCGTTGACATCGTGTTTGAGGAACGGGTCGTCCTGCCATGGCTTGCCGATGAAGCGGCGGACGGCAACATCCATGTTGAGCCTTGCCTTGCGGCCGACCGGCAGCGTCTCGACGTGGAATCTGAGGGCGAACGCCCACGGGTCCTCCTTGTGCCAGTGGATATCGGAAATCAGCTCGTAGACGTTTCCGTTTCCGCGTGAGACTCTGCTGAAGTTCTCGACCATGCCGTTGGCGAGTTCGAGGGGGATGTCGGCGATGGCGTCGGCGACTTGCGCGGAGAATGCGGGGAAGGTGAGCCTGCCCGTGGGACGGCCGTCGCCGCTGAACAGGCAGGTCTCTTCGCCATGCACGGCCTCTTCGAACGTCTCGGGGTGCAGCATCCCCATCACCTTGCAATAGGCGGGGGATTGGGTATCGATGTCCTTGCGGGAGGAGATCCAGACCGCGATGACGTTGCATAGCTTCGCGAGATCAATGGGGGCGAGGGCGATAAGCCAGCTGTCGGTATG
>NZ_DBFEGU010000126.1:0-3974 GCF_048329335.1 Eggerthella sp.
GGCCACCACCGTGCCCGACGGGATGCCGCGTATGACCTCGGCCGCGAAGTTGGGGCCGGAGAGCACGGCCAGGCGCGTCGCATTGCCCATCTCGGCCTCGAACACCTCCACCGGCAGAAGGCCGCTGCCCTCCTCGACGCCCTTCGAGCAGATGATCACCGGGAAATCGTCGTCCACCGCCTCGGCCAGCACGCCGGCCACGTCGCGCATGACGCTCGACGGCGTCACGATGACGGCGGCCTGCGCGCCCGCCAAGGCCTCCTCGTAGGAGGTCGTGGCCACGATGCGCGGGGAAAGCTCCACCTCGCTCAGGTAGCGCGGGTTCGCATGCGAGGCGTTGACGGCCTCCACCACCTCGGGCTTGCGGGCCCACAGCCCCACCTCGTTGCCGTTGCATGCCAGCAGCTGCGCGAGTGCCGTCCCCCACGACCCCGCCCCGATAACCGCGATCTTCATGTGAGTTCCCTACGCTTCCTTCTTCTTGCCCTTGTCGCCGATCCTGCTTTCGGTGCCGGCTCGCAGACGCTTGATGTTCTCACGGTGCGCCCAGACCACGGTCAGGCCGGCGACGGTGCAGAACAGCCAGGCCAGCCAATCGTCCCAGAAGAAGTATAGCGCGAAGAACGGGCAGGCCGCAGCCGCCGCGATGGAGCCGACGGACACGCGCTTCGTCGCCACGACGAGCACGATGAAGATGAGCAGCTCGAGGCAGGCGCCGATCCAGCCGAACGTCACGAACAGGCAGCCCACGGCCACCGCGATCCCCTTGCCGCCCTTGAAGCCAAGCCACGGGCAGAAGATATGGCCCCACACGCAGCCGAGGAACGCCACGGCCAGCATGGTGTCGTACGTGACGAGCGCGCCGGGCTCAAGGCCGCCGCCCGGCAGGAACTGCATGCTGAACGCCCAAGCCAATACGCCCGACAGCAGGCCCTTGCCGAAGTCCAACACGAACACGGCGTAGCCGCCCACCTTGCCCATCGTGCGGATAGCGTTGGTGGTGCCGATGTTGCCGCTGCCGTGCTCGCGCAGGTCGGTATGGTAGAACACCTTCGAGATGATCAGCCCGAAGGGAATGGATCCCAACAGAAACGCGGCGACGAACAGGCCGGCCGCAACCAGCAAATCCCCCATGACCCCTAATCCTTCTTCTTGAACTTGATCCTGATGGGCGTACCCACGAGCTCGAAGTTCTCGCGCAAGCGGTTCTCGAGGTAGCGCTCGAAGTTGTCGTCCACGAGGTCGGGGCGGTTCGCGAAGAACGTGAACTGCGGCGGACACGTAGCCGTCTGCGTGACGTACTTCATGCGCAGCACCGCCTTGCCCTTGCTCACCGTGTGGCCGAACTCTCGGATGCCTGCGAGCCACGTGTTCAGGCGGTTCGTGGGGATGGTCTGACTGTAGTTCTCATAGGCCGCGTTCACGGCGTCCCAGATGCGATCGACCTTCTTGCCCGTGAGCGCCGAGATGGCGATGACCGGAGCATAGCCTACGAACGTGAGACGGTCGGCGATGCGCTCGCGGATCTCGGCCTTCGCCTCAGGCCCCTCGATGAGATCCCATTTGTTCAGCACGATGACCATGGCGCAGCCGCGCTCGGCCGCGAAACCGGCGACGCGTTGATCCTGATCGGTGAGGCCCAGCGTGGAGTCTATGACCAGCAGCGCAACGTTGGCGCGATCGATGGCTCGCATGGCGCGCACGAAGCCGTAGTACTCCACGTCCTCGTCGATCTGGCTCTTGCGGCGCAGGCCCGCGGTATCCACGATGGTGTAGCGCTGGCCGTCGTGGACGATATGGGTGTCGATGGCGTCGCGCGTGGTGCCCGCCACGTCGGAGACGATGGAGCGGTCGTTGGCGGTGAGCTTGTTCGTGAGCGACGACTTGCCGGCGTTCGGGCGGCCGATGATGGCCACGTTGATGCCGTCTTCCTCGTCGGCGTCGGCGGGCAGGTCCACCTTCTTCAGCTCGTTCACGACCTCGTCCAAGAGGTCGCCCGTCCCGTGGCCGTGCATGGCCGAGACCGGCCACGGATCGCCCAGGCCCAGCTGGTAGAACTCCCACACCTCGTCCATGCGGTTCGGGGTGTCCAGCTTGTTCACCACAAGGAACACGGGCTTGGACGTCTTGCGCAGGATGCGCGCAACGGCCTCGTCGTCGGCGTTGACCCCGGTCTTGCCGTCCACGAGGAACAGGATGACGTCCGCCTCGTTCGCGCCGGCCAGCGCTTGATTGCGTATGGAGCCTTGGAAGGCGTCGTCATCGCCCATCTCGATGCCGCCGGTATCGATGAGCTTGAAATCGACGCCGTTCCAGTCGGCCTCATGATAGGAGCGGTCGCGCGTGACGCCGCGCATCTCATGGACGATGGCCTCGTCGGCCTGGGCTATGCGGTTGACGAAGGTGGACTTGCCGACGTTCGGCCGTCCGACCACCGCGACGATGGGTAAAGGCATATTGCTACCTCGCAGATTGCTTCGGTTGGTGCGGTCAGGAGGTCGGATCGGTTCGTCCGACCAGGTGGATGATCTCGAGGAGATAATCCGATGCGTTACAGGATACCACGGACATGCGCGCGCCCGCCCGCTTTTCCATATCCTCCAAACTCATGTCATCGAGCGTTACCGCGTCGTCGTTGAACACGACGCGCGGGATGAGCGCCAGCTGCAAGCCGCGCTCGCGCTCGGCACGCACGGCATCGGCCATGTCGCAGCCGCACAGAAGCCCCGTCACGTCCACGTTGCCGCCGAAGAACTCGTTCTTCACGAACAGCGGGATCAGCAGCCCCTTGAGCGGGCTCGCATCGATGAGCGGGCCCAGGAAGTGGCGCGTCGCGCAGCCGGCCACGTAGTGGACGCGCGCGTCGGCGGCGCGCAGAGCCGCGGCGCAACGCTCGACGAGCCCCGCGCGCTCTGCCCTTTTCCAGTCGTCAACGAACGAGCGGATGATGCCCACGCCGTCCTCGAACATGCCGAAGTCGCCGTAGTGCTCCGACGGCGGCAGGTTCCGCATCAGCTCGGGTCCGTAGGCGTTATGGTAGAACTCGTCGGCCGGGAAGGCCCACATGCTGCCGCGCTCGGCCAGAGCGCGCCGCTGGAACGGAATGACGAGGTCCATCACCGCGCGCGACGACACGGGGTCGTTGAAGCTGCGGTCGAAGACGCTCTGGTGCTTCGTGAATCCCAGCGGCACGATGCACACGTCGAGAATGCCGGGGCGCGCGTACGCCCAAGCAAGCGTGTCTTCCAGCACGGCGCCGTCGTTCTGGTCGGGCACGAGCACGATCTGGGCGTGGAACTCGATGCCCGCTTCCAGCAGCCGCTCCAGCACGTCGACGCCGTGCTGCGCGTGCTTGCCGATCATGCGTCGGCGCACCTCCGGATCCGCCACGTGCAGCGACAGGCGCAGAGGCGATATGCGCTGCTCGACGATGCGCCGTTCGTCTTCGGGCTTCAGGTTGGTGAACGTGACGAAGGTGCCCGCGAGAAAGCTCAGGCGGAAATCGTCGTCGCGCAAGGTGAGCGAGGAGCGCATATCGTCGGGCAGCTGGCGCATGAAGCAGAACGTGCAGGCGTTGCGGCATTGCCTCACGCCGTCGAACACGACGCCTTCGAACTCGAAGCCCCAGTCCTCGCCCTCCTCGCGCTCCAGTTCCACGACGCCCTCGTCGCCGTCGAGATCGACGTAGCCCAGCTCCATGACGTCGTCGGCCGCAAGCCAGCGCCAGTCGATGAGGTCGCGCACGGGCCTGCCGTCCACCGTGGTCACGTAGCATCCAGGCTCGAACCCCGCATCGTCGGCCGGGCTGTCGGGCGCGACGGCGATCACGAGAGCCCGCGGCGCCTCGCGCAGCGCGCCGCAGCCGCCGCGCTGCCTGGCCGCCGCCTCGCGATCGATATCGCCCGACGGGTACACCGGCGGCATCGGACGCGCTCCGGCATCCGCGCTCACAGCGCCTCCAGACGCTCCACGAT
>NZ_DBFEGU010000127.1:0-2642 GCF_048329335.1 Eggerthella sp.
CGCAGTTCCGACGGAGCTCGTCTTACGCCGTTTTCTTGGTCTCCGGAACCTCGAAGGAGTCGACGTGCTTGCTCGTCGCCGGCGGCGTGTACGTGGGCTCCATGGTCAGGCAGTCCTTCGGGCATTCGCGCACGCAGCTGCCGCACTGCACGCAGCGGAAGCGGTCGATGGTCCAGGTGCGCGCCGGCTTGTCCACTACGATTGCGGCGCAGGGGCAGCGCTTCTGGCAGATGCCGCACAGGATGCATCGGTCAACGTCGTTCACCACATGGCCCTTGAGACCCGCGGGAGGGGTTTTCGTCTCGACGGGGTACATGAGCGTCTCGGGCTTCTTGAACAGGCCCCCGAGGGTCATTTTTCCCAGCTTGAAGCTTCCCATGGTCCTCCTACCTTTCCGTGCAGCTGATGCAGGGGTCGATGGTGAGCACGATCATGTTGACGTCGGCCAGGTCGCACCCGGCGAGCGCCGTGGCCATGCCGGCCAGGTTCTGCGACGTCGGCGTGCGCATGCGCATGCGGTCGAGGAACTTCGACCCGTTGCCGCGCGCATAGTAGTAGCATTCGCCGCGAGGCTGCTCCACCACGTTGGCGGCCTCGGCACCGGCCGCAGGGGAGCCCTTCACGTCGACGGCGATGTCGCCGGCGGGGATCTTGGCGATCATCTCCTCGATGATATCGATGGACTGCAGCACCTCGAGCGCGCGCACCTTCACGCGAGCGTAGCAGTCGCCTTGGCCGTCGAGGATGGGCTGGAAGTCGGACAGGAAGCCGTAGCCGCCGTTGCCCAGCATGCGCGCATCGTAGTTCACGTTGGAGGCGCGCGCGAACGGACCCACCATGCTCTGGGCCAGCGCATCCTCATGGCTGATATAGCCCACGCCAACGGTGCGGTTCTTCACCGAGCTGTCTTTGAGGAACGCGTTGCACAGCTGGCGGTATTCGTCCTTGATGCCCTCCAGCACGCGCTTCATCTCGGCGAACTGCGCGTCATCGATGTCGCGGACCACGCCGCCCACCTTGACGACCGAGAAAATGACGCGTCCGCCCGTGGTCTTCTCGAAGATGTCGAGCACGCGCTCGCGCAGGCGCCAGCAGTGCATGAACAGGCTCTCGAAACCGAATGCGTCGGCCGCGAGTCCCATCCACAGCACGTGGGAGTGGATACGCGAAAGCTCGTGCCAGATGACGCGCAGGTACTCGGCGCGCTCGGGGATCTCGACGCCCATGAGCTTCTCGACGGTCTCGGCGTAGCCCATGGAATGCCCGAACGCGCAGATGCCGCAGATACGCTCGGCCACGTAGATGAACTGGTTGTAATCGCGCGTCTCCACGAGCTTCTCGAGGCCGCGGTGGATGAAGCCGATCTGCGGAACCGCCTCGATGACGGTCTCGTCCTCCACCACGAGATCGAGGTGCAAAGGCTCGGGCAGCACCGGATGTTGGGGGCCGAACGGGATGACGGTCGCCTTTCCCATGCTACTCACCTTCCTTTTCTGTTTCCGTCTTCGCCGCTTCGCGCGCGGCCTTGGCTTCCAAAGCGGCCTTCACCTTGGCTGCTTTCTCAGGGTCGAGGTTCGCGATCTTCTCATCGGCGGCCGCCTGCTTCGCCGCAGCCTCCTTCTTGGCCTTCGCGGCGATGGCCGCCTTGACGCGGGCGACCTTCTCGGGATCCACGCCGGCCAGGCGCGCGTCCAGGTCATCGGAGCCCGAAGGCTTGATGACGTCGCCTGTCGGCTTGGACTTCGCCTCGGGATGGCTCGCCACGTACGAGGCCTCCGCGGCCTTCGCAGCGCGCTCCTTGGCGGCTTTCGCCTCGGCCACCTTCCTCGCCTTCTCGCGAGCCGCCTTCTGCTCCGGCGAGATGATGGTCATGGGCTCTTTCTGCGCGAGCGCGTAGAAGTTGCCGCCGAAGTCGATGGCGATGCCCTCGATGTCCACGCCGAACAGATCGTGCGCCTCGTTCTCGAACACGAACGCCGCCAGGAACTGATCGGTGACGCTGGGTACGGTCGTGCCCTTCTTCACGCCTTTGATCTCATGGTTCGTCAGCACGCCGTCCTTCATGAACGAGTATACGAGATCGATGCCTTCCTCGGTGTTCACGCACAGCATCTGCACGAAGCGCGCGCCTTCCGCCTTCTTTTCCGCTGCGAGCGCCGGCAGGCCCTCGATGGTGAGCGGGATGAATTCCGATTGCAGGGTCACGTTTCTCACGCCCCTTTCTTTTGCGCCTGCAGGGCTTTCGATTTTTCTTCCAGGATACCGAGTCCCTGCACGACCGCATCGATGATGGCCTCGGGGCGCACGGCACAGCCGGGCGCGTACACGTCCACGGGGATGGCCTGGTCGACGCCGCCGATCACGTTGTAGCAGTCGTGGAAGATGCCGGCCGAGCATGCGCAGATGCCGCACGCGATGACCACCTTCGGCTCGACCATCTGGTTGTAGATCTCCTGGACCACGCCGATGTTCTGCTCGTTCACGCTGCCCGTGACGAGGAAGATGTCGGCGTGCTTGGGGTTGCCCGTGTTGATGATGCCGAAGCGCTCCACATCGAACCCGGGGCACAGCGCGGCCAGCACTTCGATGTCGCAGCCGTTGCAGCTGGAACCGTCGTAGTGGATGACCCACGGTGATTTGGT
>NZ_DBFEGU010000128.1:0-4320 GCF_048329335.1 Eggerthella sp.
GCTGGGCCGAGCGTCGCCGAGCAGCATCGCGCGCCGCTTCGTCCTCGGCTGCTTCCAGGCGGCGCTGCTGCGCGCGCTTGATGAAGAACTCCTGCGATTCGAACAGCACGGTCTCGCCGTCGGCGTCTTCTTTCGCGAACGCGCCGAGCGGCGTGTAGCTGCCATCGGGCATGAGCTCACGCAGTTTGGCGGTGTCGCTCAGGCTCACGTCGAGGTATCCGAGGATCTGCTCGCGCAGTTCGCTGTCGAGGACGGGCCAGGCTATCTCGATGCGCTTGTCCATGTTGCGCGTCATGAGGTCGGCGCTAGACAGGTACACCTTCATATTGTCGCGCGGGCCGAAGCCGTAGATGCGGCTGTGCTCCAGCAGGCGCCCCACGATGGACACGACGCGCACGTGCTCGGTGTAGCCTTCCAGCCCCGGCACGATGCACGAGATGCCGCGCACGAACAGCGTCACGTTCACGCCGGCCTGCGACGCCTCCACGATCTTCTCGATCACGTCCTTGTCGGTGATGGAGTTCGTTTTGAAGAACAGCCCGCACGGCTCGCCGGCTTTCTTGCGTTCGATCTGCGCGTCGATCCCAGCGAGGATCATCGGCTTGATCTGCAACGGCGCCACCCACATGATGTCGTAGTTGTCGGAGGTGTTCTCGAGCCCCATGTTGCGGAAGAACTCGGTTGCGTCTCGCCCGAACGTCTCGTCGGTGGTGATGAACGACAGATCGGTGTACAGCTTCGCCGTCTTCTCGTTGTAGTTGCCGGTGCCCAGCTGGGTGATGTGCTGCAGCCCCTGGTCGGTTTGACGCGTGATGCAGCATATCTTCGAGTGCACCTTGAAGTCGCGGAAGCCGTAGATGACGTTGCATCCCGCCTGTTCGAAGCGCTGCGACCATTCGATGTTGTTGCTCTCGTCGAAGCGGGCGCGCAGCTCGAACAGCGCGGTCACCTCCTTGCCGTTCTCGGCTGCCGCGATGAGCGCCTCGGCTAGATGCGATTGGCTGGCCAGGCGGTACAGCGTGATCTTGATGGAGATGACGGTGGGGTCGTTCGCAGCCTCGCGCAGAAGCTGCACGAAGGCGTCCATGCTCTCGTACGGGTACGATAGCAGCACTTCCTTCTCGGCCACCTGGTCGATGATGCGACGGTTGCGGTCGAGGCAGCCGGGCCACTGCGGCGTGAACGGTACGTTCGTCAGCTCCGCGCGCGCGGCCTCGGGCAGATGGCCGGCCAGGCCCCACGTATAGCTCATGTCGAGCGGCACCTTCGTGACGTAAGCTTGGTGCGGCTTGAGGTTCAGGCGCTTGAGCAGCAGCTTCTCCAGGGTGGGCGACAGCGGCCGTTCGCTTTCGAGGCGTACCGGCGCCAGGCGCGAGCGCTTCTTCAAGATGCGCTTCATGTGCTCGCGATAGTCCTCGTCGCTCTCGTCGGTGCCTTCGGTGGCGTCGAGGTCGGCGTTGCGGGTGACGCAGATGACGTTCGTGTGCTTGATGGCGTACATGGAGAATATCTCGCTCGCCACCATCTCGATGGCGTGCTCCAGCAGGATGAACTGCAGTCCTTCGCCCGGCAGCGCGATCACGCGCTGGCATTGGCGCGGCATGGGGACGAGGCCCAGCGTCACGCCCTCGGCTCCGAGGTTCTTCCCCTTCTCCTCCTTGGGCGCCTTTTCGCCGTCCTTGGTCTTCGCCGCCTTCTTCTTCGCGCCCGGCTCCTCGTTGAGGCGCAGTACCACGTACAGCGCGCCGTTCTCCAAGTGAGGGAAGGGATGGCGCGAGTTGATGATCTGCGGCGACAGGAACGGCATCACGTTCTTGTGCACGTAATCGGACAGGAAGGCGCGCTGCTCGTCGTCGAGGTCTTCGGGGCGCAGGCTGCACACGCCGCGCGCGCACAGCTGTTTCCGCACGCTTTCGTAGGTGCGTTCCTGGATGGGGTACAGCTCGTGGCAGCGCGCGTAGATGGCATCGAGCTGCTCGGCGGGCGTCATGCCGGACTTCGAGTCGATGATGTGCTTCTTCACTAACGACAGGTCGGTCAGGCTGCCGACGCGCACCATGAAGAACTCCTGGAGGTTGCTCCAGAAGATGGAGATGAAGTTCAGGCGCTCGAGCAGCGGCACCGTCTCGTCGGCTCCCTGGTCGAGTACGCGCTCGTTGAACGTGAGCCATGACAGCTCTCGGTTCTGCAAGTAGGATTCTTTGCTCGGCTCGCCCTCGACGGAGGGGTTTGCGCCCTCGACCTCGTCGATTGACGCGCGCATCTCGTCCGCGCTCGTTTCCGCGAGAGCGTCCGGCGCTTGGCCGGCAGGAGTCTCGGCGGTGCTGGTCGTGGATTTCTTGGCTGTGTCCATGAACGTCCCCTTCCCGTAAACGTTCGCTTCCTGCGCGCCGCTACCGCAGCATGCGGTCGATCAGGTACCCTTCGCGCACGCCGTACTTGCATACGTCCAGACGCTCGGCTCCGCATGCGTCGAACAGCTCGCCGAGGATGATGCAGCCCGGTACCAGCGTGTGCACGCGCTCGGCCGAAGCCTTGAGCGCGGCGTGCGCGAACGTGTCGGGATCGGTGCGGCACCATGCAAGTATCGCATGAATTTGCTGTTTCGTCATGGTTTTCGGACGTACGGCCGCGCCGGTGGCTTGAGCATGCATCTTGGCGGCCGCGCGCACGCTTCCGCCGATGCCGTACAGCGCTTCCGAGCGGTACGCGTCGGGGTCGGGCAGACCGGCGAAGCGCTTGCGGAACGCTTCGGCTATGGCGTCCATCTCGCCGGGGGTCGGCAGGATAGCGCGTACGTGCTGGGCGAACGATGACAACGACCCTTGCCCGATGCTCGCGTTGTCGAAATCGAGGCTGCTTTCGATGCGTGTGAGCTCGGTCGAGCCGCCGCCGATGTCGACGAGCGTGCCCCGCTCTACTGCGCGGTCGCAGGTGGCGCCGACGAAGCCCAGGTGCGCCTCGTCGGTAGCCGACAGCAGCGAGATGGGCAGCTCGGCTGCCTCCTCGATGGCCGCGACGGCTTCCTCGCAGTTCAAGGCGTTGCGGATGACCGCGGTGGCGAACACCTCCATCTTCTCGCAATCGAAGTACCGTGCGCGCTTCGCATGTCCGCGCAGCACGCTGACGGCTCGGTCGATGCCGTCCTGGGTGAACACCCCGTCCACGACGTAGGCCGACAAGCCCGCCATCACCTTGTCGTTTATGAGACTCTTGAAATCTTTGTTCGTACACGTGCGCTTATGCGCGTCTTTCACGTCGTAGACGACGAGGCGTATCGAGTTCGACCCGAGGTCGATCACCGCGTAGTTGGGCATGGCATAGTCCGTCCGAAATCAAGCGGCTCGCCCGGGGCGATCCGCGATGTGCTCCATCGCTTCATTGTAGTGAACCGCGCCGGTCGCGGCCAGGCCGAGCGCGAACTGAAAGCTGGATTTTACTTTTCATCGCCTGCGCTCGGGACGACGGTCTGGTTCGCTCGTTCGGGTGGCGATGGGCCGGCCCTTGCAGGATGGCGGTCCGGTTCTTCGCGATCCTTGTGGTACCATGAGCTTCTCGAAGGAAAGGAAGCGCCATGCTGGAAACCGTCGATTTCTCACGCGAACCGCTCTCGAAGGACGCCTACAAGGCGCGTCGGGACGAGCTGATGGAGCGATTGGTGGTGCTGCAGCAGCAGGCGCGCGTGCAGGGCGTCGGCCTGGTGGTGCTGTTCGAAGGATGGAACGGCGCCGGCAAGGGCAGCCGCATCTCCGATCTCATGTACCACCTCGACGCGCGCGCCACCAGCGTGTACGTCACTGAAAACCTCGACGTGAAAGCCGCCCGCGCGTTCGCGGGCGCGAAGAGCGGCGTAACGGGCTTCTATCCCGTGATGCAGGAGTTCTGGAAGGGCCTGGGCCAGCGCGGCACCATCTCGTTCTTCGACCGCGGCTGGTACACCGCCGCCGTTCAGCACATGCTGTACACCGAGTTCGGCAAGCTCTCCCTGAAAGCCTCCAAGCGCAAGGGCCAGAAAGCCGTCGCGGCCGCCATGGCCGAGGCGCGCGACGAACGCCACATCGACGTGCTGCGCCGCTACCTCACCTCTGCGTCCGATTTCGAGCGGCAGCTAGCCGACGACGGTTACCTTGTGGTCAAGTTCTTCGTGCACGTCACGAAGGAGGCGCAGAAGAAGCGCCTCACGCGCCTGCATGACGACCCGGCCACCCGATGGCGCGTCAACGAGGACAAGCTCGCCACCATCGGCAATTACGAGGAGGCGTACCGGCTCTACGACAACCTCTTGAAGGGCAGCAACTTCACGTTCGCCCCGTGGCACCT
>NZ_DBFEGU010000129.1:0-9045 GCF_048329335.1 Eggerthella sp.
CGCCGAACAGGAGCGGAGGAGCGTCAACCGGCTCAAGAGCCTCGATGGCATCAGGGTACTCGTCGTCGTTGTCGCCCCGATAGCTGAAACCGCCGGCATGCGCGCCGTCGCCCACCGGGGAGAACGCCTCGGTCAAGCCGATGCGCTCGTCCGATCCGTCGACGGGCGCCTGCGCGTCGCCCACGGGCGAGAAGGCCTCGGTGAGGCCGATGCGCTCGTCGGAGCGGTCGGAGGGGGTGCCTTTGGGTACGTTGGGAGCATGTTTGGGCATCGTTGAACCTTCCTGACAGGTGGAACGGGGGCGCTAGCGCAAGAACAGGTACCACGCGACGATCGCGACCACGCCCACCGCGGCGAGCGCAAGCACGACCTTCTGCGCAAGCGGCATCGGGGCAGCTTTGAGATCGTCCATCGTGGTTTCCCGATAGCCCTCGTTCCCGGCCTTCTCGCGCTTCGGCCGCGCGTCCTCGTCGGTCGAGGAGCCGTTCGCCGCAGCGGGCTCGGGCTCGGGCGCCGGCTCCTCTTCGCACGGCGATGCGGGGGCGGGATCAGCGGGCCGCGTCGGGCGCGCTCCCGCCTGGATGACGACGTCGTCCTCGTCGTCGGGCGTCACGGTAATATGGGAAAACTTGGGTTCGCCTGCAACCACGGATCGTCCTTTCACGTCAATGCGATTATAGATGATTATCCTAGCGTATGCCCTCGTCCAAATAATATCCATCGGGCGCGAAGCGCTTGCGGTACGTCATGAAGCAGGCCGTCACGATGGCGACGGTGTTGGCGGCCGACAGCATGAGCATGACGACGATCTGGTACTTCGCCGCCGACAGAGGATCGGCTCCCGCCAGCAGCTGGCCGGTCATCATGCCGGGGAACGTCACGATGCCCGCCGCCGACATGTTCGCCAGCACAGGCGTCATGCCCGCCCCGATGGCGGCCTTGAGCGAAGGCGCGGCGGCCTCGCGCGGCGTGGCGCCCAGGGCCGTGAGAGAGAACATCTCGCTTGCGCGCGCATCGAGGTCCGAGAACAGCCTGTCGATGGCCACCGCCACCGCGGCCATGGCGTTTCCCATGATCATGCCCACGATGGGAACCACCTGCCGCGCGTGGAACCACGGGTCGGCGCGCACGACGCCCTCCACCACGATGAACCCGACGACCAACGACGACACGAACAGCGACACGAACACGGAGGGGACGAGCCCGGGTATGCGGCTCTTCACCCGCGACACGGCTATCTGGGTGGCGGCTATCACCATGGCGGCCAGCACGAGCGCGACGAGCCACCAGGTTTGGAACTCGAACAGGTACGTCAGCAGGAACCCCGCGGCCAAAAGCTGCATGAAGCAGCGCACCGACGACACGACGATGCGCCTCGTCTGGCCGAGCTCCAACTTCCACGATACGAGCCCGGCCACCAGCATGAGGGCGCTCGCGGAGAACAGCTCGACGTAGCCGATGTCGACGACGCCCCCGCTCACGAGCGCGTCCCTTCCCCGTCGGCGTCGGCGCGCGACGCGTACGACAGCGCCCCGTCGCGCAGCGAGAAGGTGCCGCAGGCCACGCCGTCGGCAGCGCGGTGTCGGATGCGCAGACAAGCCATGCGATCGTCGACGAGCGATTTGGTCAGGCGCCCCACCGCGCGAGCCGACTCGTCGTCGAGCGCGGCGTCCACCTCGTCGAGCAGCAGCACCCGGGGCCGCGTGGCGAACGCGCGCAGCAGCGCGACGCGCGCGGCTTGGCCGCCCGACAGCTGCGCCGCGTTGCGGCCGAGCTCCACGTCGTGCAAGTCCGCCGCCTCCAGCAGGCGCTCGAGATCGCCGTCGGCCGGCGGCGCCGAGCCCGCGTTCACGGAAAGCGTCCAGGGAAGCAGCAGGTTGTCGCGCACGGTGCCGCCGACGAGCGCCGGCTGCTGCGGCACAAGGCACACGCGGCGGCGCCATTGCACCGGCTCGAACGAGGAGGACGGCGCGCCGTCCAAGAACAGCTCCCCGCCGTCGCGCGCCAGCATGCGGGCGCACACGCGCAAAAGCGTGGACTTCCCCGACCCGGACGGCCCCACGAGGTCGTACACGCCGCCGGCTTCGAGCGAAAAGCTCGCGCCCGACAACAACGTCGTGCGCACGCCGGCGCGCAGGTAGGAGGCGGTTATGTCCTCGGCTTGGAAAAGGCTCATGGAACCATAGTAGCACCCGGGCCCCGCAACGCATAGGCTGCGGGGCCCGAAGCCCGCAGGGCGCGCGCCTACTGCACGCCCTCGATGTGCGGGATGCTGGCGAAGCCGACCTCCAGCTCCTCGTCGGTGGGAACATGGTCGCTCATCTCGCCGCGGTTGTAGGCGTCGTAGGCTTTCATATCGAAATACCCCGTGCCCGTGAGGCCGAACAGAATCGTCTTCTCCTCGCCCGTCTCGGCGCAGCGGCGAGCCTCCTCCATGGCCTGGAAGATGGCGTGCGCGCTCTCGGGGGCCGGCAGGATGGTTTCGAGGCGCGCGAACTCGACGGCGGCGGCGAACACGTCGGTCTGCTTCACGGCGACGGCATCCATGTAGCCGTCGTGCTTCAGCTTCGACACGATGGGGCTCATGCCGTGGTAGCGCAAGCCGCCGGCGTGGTCGGGGCTGGGCAGGAAGCCGTTGCCCAGCGTGTACATCTTGGCCATCGGGCAGGTGCGGCCCGTGTCGGCGAAATCGTAGGCGTAGCGCCCGCGCGTGAGCGAGGGGCAGCTGGCGGGCTCGACGGCCACGAAGCGCGTGTCGGGACGCACGCCCTTGATCTTGTCGCGCATGAAGGGAGCCACGAGGCCGGCCAGGTTCGAGCCGCCGCCCGCGCAGCCGATGACCACGTCGGGGTACTCGCCCAGCTCCTCGAAGGCGGCGTAGCTCTCCAAGCCGATGACCGACTGGTGCAGCACCACCTGGTTAAGCACCGACCCCAGCGTGTAGCGGCCCTTGTTGCCGGGAATGTTGAGCGCGCGTTCCACGGCCTCGGAGATGGCCGTGCCCAGCGAGCCCGAGGAGTCGGGATGTTCGGCGAGCATCTTGCGGCCGATCTCGGTGGTATCGGACGGCGAGGGCGTCACGTGCGCATCGAACGTCTCCATGATGTTGCGGCGGAACGGCTTCTGCTCGTAGGAGCACTTCACCATGAACACGTCCAGATTGAGCCCGAAATGCGCCGACGCCTCGGCGAGCGCCGTGCCCCACTGGCCCGCACCCGTCTCGGTGGTGATGCCGTCGAGATCCTGGGCCTTCGCGTAATAAGCCTGGGCGATGGCCGAGTTCAGCTTGTGCGAGCCGGACGTGTTGTTGCCCTCGAACTTGTAGTAGATCTTGGCGGGCGTGCCGAGGGCCTTCTCCAGGTTGTACGCGCGGCACAAGGGCGACGGGCGGTAGATGCGGTACATCTCCAGCACCGGTTCGGGGATGTCGACGTAGGCCGTGTCGTCGTCCAGCTCCTGGCGCACCAGCTCGTCGCAGAACACGGAAGCCAGATCCTCGGGGCGCGCGACCTGGCCGTTCGGCAGCCGGATGGGCTCCGGCTTCTCCGGCATGTCGGCCCGCAGGTTGTACCACTGCGTCGGGATCTGGTCTTCGCGCAGGTACAGACGATGCGGTGCTTGTTCGGTCATGGTCGTTTCCTTTCCAATCGGTCGGTCCCGCGGCTTGCCCGCCGCGGATGTTCGCAGTCGGCTTCGGTTCGTGCAGCTCGCACGAAAAGAGCCCCCGGATCTCCGAGGGCTCTTCTGATAAGTATGTGTGCGTGAACAGAAGCCAGGGGACCCGGGATTAATGCGTTCTGCTCCACCACCATGCGCCGATACCCGGCGTCGCGAGGACGCTGGCAGCGCAAACGATGTTGGCGACAGGTTGCAAAGGGGAGCCTTTCATGCTCGGTTTCCGGGTACGCCCGCCAGTATAGCGCGCCGCGCAGCGAAATGCAAAGCGCGATTTTGGCCCGAATGCGCCGATAATCGTGCCGCTTGCGCCCGCCTGTTGCGCTGCCGCAGGCGCCTTTGGGCGGTTTTTCGCGCCGCAGACGGCCGATATTTGTTTCCATGGGGTAAATTACCTGGTACACAGTGCTTTATTGCACTAGAGTATGTTGATACGCTTTTTTGCTAGCATGCGCGAAAGCGTCAGCAAAGTCGCACGACTCGCTGGAGGGCCCCGTTCGACGCGGGGTGCGAGGGAAGGAGAACGACAAATGGAAGAAAGCAAGAACACGTTCAGCAGACGCCAGTTCGTCGAGCTGCTCGGCGTGTCTGCCGCAGGTTTCGGCCTGGTGAGCATGGCGGGCTGCAGCGGCGGCGACACGAGCGCGCCGGCTGCGAGCGGCGGCGACACGACGGGCGGCGGCGCGGCCGACGCCATCACGTACAGCCTCACGGCCGATCCGCGCGCGCTCGACCCGGCGTACTTCGACGACGGCGAGTCCGCAGTGGTCAGCTGCAACATCCACGAAGGCCTGTACCAGTACGGCGCCAAGGATGCGAAGGTCGCCCCGTGCCTGGCAGTCGATCTGCCCGAGATCTCGGACGACGGCAAGGTGTACACCATCAAGCTGCGCGAAGGCGTCAAGTTCCACGACGGCGCCGAGTTCAACGCGGAAGCCGTGAAGAAGTCCATCGAGCGTCAGCTCGAGCCCAACCGCAACTCCGACATGCCCTATGCGTCGTTCGTGTTCGGCGAGAAGGAGGCGGGCAACGGCGTCGAAACCGTCGAGGCCGTCGATCCCACCACCGTGAAGATCACCCTGCGCGCCGCGTCCACCCCGTTCCTGAAGAACCTGGCCATGGCGCTGGCCTCCCCCATCGTGTCCCCTGCGGCAATCGATGCCGCCACCCCCGGCCAGCCCATCGCCGAGCCCAAGGGCACGGGTCCCTACAAGTTCGTCGACTGGACGAAGGGCGCTTCGGTCACCCTCGTGGCTAACGACGAGTACTGGGGAGAAGCCCCGAAGGTCAAGAACCTCGTGTTCAAGATCATCGCCGAGGGCAACACGCGCCTGACCTCGCTCATGAACGGCGAGTGCGACATCATCTCGAGCGTCGACCCCTCGTCGGCCGACCAGGTGACCAGCAACGGCTTCGAGCTGTTCTCCGAGGACGGCATGACCATCAACTACATGGCGTTCAACACCGAGACCGGCCAGTGCACCGACCAGGAAGTGCGCAAGGCCGTCGCCCAGGCCATCAACGTCGAAGAGATGGTGCAGGCCATCTACGGCGACTACGCCACCGTGGCCAACTCGGTCATGCCCACCTGGATGGCCCCGTACGCCAAGGACGTCAAGCAGACGGCGTACGACCCCGAGGCCGCCAAGAAGACCCTGGCCGACAAGGGCATCACCTCGCTGCAGTGCATCACGTACACCACCGCGCGCCCCTACAACCAGAAGGGCGGCAGCCAGCTGGCCAACATGATCCAAGGCTACCTGTCCGAGGTAGGCGTCGACGTGAGCATCACCGAGTACGACTGGACCACCTACAAGACCAAGGTGCAGACCGATCCCTACGACATCTGCTTCTACGGCTGGACGGGCGACAACGGCGATCCGGACAACTTCATGAACCTCTTGGCCGACACGAACTGGTCCATGAACGTGGCGCACTTCCAGGACGACGAGTACAAGGCCCTCATCGCTCAGGGCGTCGACACGCCCGACGGCGATGAACGCGACGCCATCTACCTCAAGTGCGAGGAGATGGTTGCCGAGAAGCAGCCGTGGGTGCTGATCTCCCACTCCAAGAACCTGCTGGGCATCAACCCGAAGGTCAAGGACTTCTACTACCATCCGACGGGCGTTGCCTTCTTCAAGGGCGTATCCAAGGAAGCGTAAGCCTCTCGCTTCGCGCGGACGGGGCCGCTCGGCGTCGAGCGGCCCCTTTTTTGGGTTCTATTACCGCTCGGCATGGCGTTCTTGCCGTCAAACGAGAGCAAGTGCGCTACACTGTCATGCGATCTTTTTCGATCCACGACTGCACGTTCGGGCGAAACCGGACGCGCGCTCGAAGCCGAAGGCACTGCCTCCGGCTTCATTCCTGTTCGCTCGGCGCCGACACGCCGCCCGGACGGATCCCGGTAAAGAAAGGAGCAGCAGTTGCTCAAATACATCCTCAAACGAATCCTCATGGTGATTCCCGTTTTGCTGGGTGTGACAGTCATCATCTTTCTCATCACACGCGTGTTGGCCCCGGACCCGGCTCCGGTGGTTCTGGGCGAGCACGCAACGACCGAGGCGATGGCGGCATGGCGCGCCGACAACGGGCTGGACGATCCCATCTGGCTGCAGTACATCAACTTCATCGTCGGCGCGCTCCAAGGCAATCTGGGCACGTCGTACTACACCCACCAGCCGGTCACGGCCGAGATCGCGGCGCGTTTCCCCGCCACCGCCGAGCTGGCTATCTGCGCCATCATCGTGGCGTCGATCGTCGGCGTGGCCTTGGGCGTGCTGGCGGCAGTGAAGAAGAACAAGGCGGCCGACAACGTGAGCATGCTCATCGCGCTCGTCGGCGTATCGATGCCCATCTTCTGGTCGGGCATCCTGCTTATCCTGCTGTTCTCGGGCATCCTGCACTGGCTGCCGTCGAGCGGCCGCGTGTCGCCCCTCCTGCAACCGTCGGGAGGAACCGGATTCTTCATTCTCGACACCATCATGCAGGGCAACTGGGCCGGCCTCGCCGACGTGCTGGTGCACCTCATCCTGCCCACGTTGGCGCTGTCGCTGTACTCCATGGCCATCATCACGCGCATGACGCGCTCCAGCATGCTGGAGACGCTGAACGCCGACTACATCCGCACCGCGCGCGCCAAAGGCCTGTCGAAGGGCTCCGTCAACATCAAGCACGCGCTGCGCAACGCCATGCTGCCCGTGTCCACGGTCATCGGCCTGCAGTTCGGAAGCCTCTTGGGCGGCGCGCTGCTCACCGAGACGGTGTTCGCATGGCCCGGCATCGGCAAGTTCGCCGTCGACTGCGTGCTGAAGAGCGACTTCCCCGTCGTCCAGGGCATCGTGCTTCTGGTGGCGGTCATCTTCGTCATCATGAACCTCGTCGTCGACATCGTGTACGCCTACCTCGATCCCCGCATCAAGTACGGCGCGAAGGAAGAGGGGTGATCCGCATGGCGAAGAACAAGCTGCTCGCCACGGAGCCGGCCGGCGATGCCGCGCTGCTGAACGGCCAACCGGTCAAGGAGAAGCACGAGAGCATCTGGAAAGACGTGTTCGCGGGCATCGTGTCCAACAAGGCGTCGCTCGTCAGCGGCATCTTCATCCTGATCCTGGCCGCCATCGCCATCGTCACGAAGCTGGCGCCCGGCATCCTGCCCTACGACCCGTACGCGCAGAACCTCGGCGAATCGCTGCTGGGGCCCTCGGCGCAGCACTGGTTCGGCACCGACATCCAGGGCCGCGACATCTTCTGCCGCGTGCTCGTGGGCACGCAGATCACGCTGACCGTGGGCCTGGCCGCCGTGGCCATCTCGCTCACCGTGGGCGTCATCCTGGGCTCCATCGCCGGCTACAAGGGCGGCAAGTGGGACACCGTCATCATGCGCATCATGGACATGATGCTGGCCATCCCCTCCATCCTTCTGGCCATCGCCATCATGGCGGCGCTCGGGCCCGGCATCGAAAAGGCGGTCGTGGCCATCGGATTGGTGGCCATCCCCGAATACGCGCGCATCGTGCGCTCCGAGATCCTCTCCATCAAGGAGAACGATTACGTGGCCGCCGCGCGCGTCATCGGCGATTCCAACTTCAAGATCGTGTTCAAGCACGTGCTTCCCAACGTGCTGCCGTCCATCATCGTCCGCGCCACGCTGGGCATCTCCACGGCCATCCTCGACGCAGCCGCCCTCGGCTTCCTCGGCTTGGGCGTGCAGCCGCCTGCCGCCGAATGGGGCGACATGCTGGGCCGCGGGCGCAACGAGCTGTTCCGCGCGCCTTGGCTCATGATATTCCCCGGCCTGGCCATCACGCTGACCGTGCTCGCGTTCAACCTCCTGGGCGACGGCGTGCGCGACGGTCTCGACCCCAAAGCAAGGAAGAGGTGATCCCGTGCTTCTTTCGGTGAAGAACCTCTCAACGGAGTTCCCCGTCAAGAAGGGCATCGTCCGCGCCGTCGAAGACGTGAGCTTCGACGTGGATCAAGGCGAGATCCTGGCGATCGTGGGCGAGTCGGGTTCCGGCAAGTCCGTGACCAGCCTGTCCATCATGGGTCTTTTGGCCGAGCCGGGACACGTGGCCGGCGGCTCCCTGGAGTTCGAAGGCAAGGACCTCGCAACCCTGTCCGAGAAGCAGTACCGCGAACTGCGCGGCAACGACATGGCGATGATCTTCCAGGAGCCCATGACCTCGCTCAACCCGGTGTACCGCGTGGGCAACCAGATCGTGGAGGCCATCCGCACCCACGAGAAAGTGTCGAAGGCCGAGGCGAAGGACCGTGCCGTCGACCTGTTGCGCAAAGTGGGCATCCCCAGCCCCGAGGCACGCATCAACGACTACCCGCACCAGATGTCGGGCGGCATGCGCCAGCGCGTGATGATCGCCATGGCGCTGGCCTGCAACCCGAAGCTGCTCATCGCCGACGAGCCGACGACGGCCCTCGACGTGACCATCCAGGCGCAAATCCTCGATCTGCTGCGCCGCCTGCGCGACGACACGGGCATGGCCGTGCTGCTGATCACGCACGATCTGGGCGTGGTGTCGGAGACGGCCGACCGCGTGGTGGTCATGTACTGCGGCCAGGTGGTGGAGGAAGCCGAGGTGCGCACGCTGTTCGACCACCCGATGCACCCCTACACGCTGGGCCTGCTGAAGTCCATCCCCCGCCTGGAGGACGACGATTCGAAGCGCCTGTACATGATCAAGGGCATGGTGCCGAACCCGTTGGAGATGCCGCCGGGCTGCCATTTCTCAGACCGCTGCGACTCCTGCATGGACATCTGCCGCACGAAGGTTCCCGAGCTTGTGGACGTCGACGGCCATAAGGTGCGCTGCTTCCTGTACGAGAGCGCCGACGGAGAAGTGAAGAGCGAGG
>NZ_DBFEGU010000130.1:0-4299 GCF_048329335.1 Eggerthella sp.
GCGCACCGAGATCGCGCTCAAGCCCTACGAAAGCGATCCGGCGAAGTGGGTCATGATGCCCGCGTTCGCCAAGCCCCGCCGCAAGGTGCAGCTGGAGCGCATCGACGCGCTGCGCGCCTGGGCCGAGGAGTGCCCCTACAACGAGGTCGTGCGCAAGGGGAGCGCCGTGGGCGTGGTGTGCGCCGGCGCCGTCTACCAGCACGTCGTGGAAGCGCTGCCCGACGCGTCCGTGTTCAAACTGGGCCTCACCTGGCCGCTTCCGCAGCAGGCGCTGCGCGACTTCGCCGAGAGCGTGGACGCGCTCTACGTGGTGGAGGAGGCTTCCGAGTACCTGGACGAGGGCGTGCGGGCGCTGGGCATCGAGGTCGCCGCGTTCGAGAGCCCGCTGCCGCGCGACGGCGAACTGACCCCCGGCCTCATCAGAGCGGCGTTCGGCTTCGAGGAGCCTGCTCACGAGCCGTTGCCCGCCGGCCTTCCGGGCCGCCCGCCGGCGTTGTGCGCCGGGTGCCCGCACCGTCTCGTGTTCAAGGAGCTTTCCCGCATGAAGGCCGTCGTCACCGGCGACATCGGCTGCTACACTTTGGGCGCGCTGCCGCCGCTGTCCGCCATGGACACCACCATCGACATGGGCGCGTCGGTTTCCATGTCGCATGGCTTCGAGCTGGCCTGGGCGGGCACCGACCACCGTCCCGTCGTGGGCGTCATCGGCGACTCGACGTTCGCGCACTCGGGCCTGTCGGCGCTGATCTCCACCGTGTACAACCAAGGACGCGGAACCGTCTGCGTGCTGGACAACCGCACCACGGCCATGACGGGTCGCCAGGGAAACCCCTTCAACGGCGAGACGCTGCAAGGCCGCCTCTCGCGCGAGCTCGACCTCGAGGGCGTCGTGCGCGCCATCGGCGTCGAGGACGTGCGCACCGTCGACCCGAACGACGCCAAAGCCGTTCGCCGCGCGCTCAAGGAGGCTGTGGCCTCGGAGGAGCTTTCCGTGCTCGTGTTCCGCAGCCCCTGCGTGCTGATCGACCGGCATCGCGAGCCCGCCTACGCGGTGACCGACGCCTGCACGGCATGCGGCGTGTGCTCGACTTTAGGCTGTCCGGCCATCGCGAAGGATCCGGCGAACGACCACGCGCTCATCGATGCCGCCCAGTGCATCGGCTGCGGCCAGTGCGCCCAGTACTGCGCTTGGAACGCCATCGCGCAACCCGCTGGGGAGAAAGGAGGCGTCGCATGATGACCTCGAACGATACTGTCACCGTCCTTCTGTGCGGCGTGGGCGGCCAGGGCACCATCCTGGCGGCCGACCTCCTGGCTCATGCGGCGCTGGAATCCGGTTACGACGCGAAGGTGTCCGAGATCCACGGCATGTCGCAGCGCGGCGGCGCGGTGACCACGGTCGTGCGCTTCGGGCGCGCGGGCGTGCAGTCCATGGTGTCCGACCCGGGATGCGCCGATTGCGTCGTCTCCTTCGAGACCACCGAGGCGTTGCGCAACCTTCCCAACGTGCGCGAGGGCGGCTACCTTCTCGTTGCCGACGAGTCCATCCAGCCGCTTCCCGTGCTCATCGGGCGCGCTTCCATGCCCGAGCATGCGCGCGAGACGCTGGCCGCTGCGGGCGCCACGCTCATCCCGGCCGGAGACATCGCCGTCGGCGTGGGCGCGCCGAAGTCGGTGAACGTGGTGCTGCTCGGGGCGTTGGCGACCCGCCTCGACTTCTCGCAAGAGGCATGGGAGCGCGTCGTCGCGCGCCGCGTGCCTCCCAAGACCGTCGATGCCAACTTGGCAGCGTTTCGCGCGGGCCTCGCGTTCGCTCGCGAGGCTGCGGGCGGGGAAGGGGCTTAAGACGTGAGCGTTCAACAGATCAGCGTATTCTTGGAAAGCCGCCCCGGGCACTTGCGCCGCGTGCTCGATGCGTTCGAGGACGCGCATGTCAGCGTGCGCGGTTACAGCGCCTCCGACACGGGGGACTACGGCATCGTGCGCTTCATCGTGGATGCGCCCGACAAGGCGCTCGCCGTGCTGCAGGATATGGGCGCGGCGGCCACGCAGACCGACGTCCTGTGCGCGCGTCTCGACGACGTGCCTGGCGAGCTGGCGCGCGTCATGGGCATCATGGCCGACTGCGGCATCAACGTGACGTACAGCTATTCGCTCATCTCCACCTACATCGCGCTGTCCGTCAAGGACATCGCGCGCGCCGAGAAGCTGTTGGCGGCTCAGCCCGTCGAGCTCATCGGGCAGGACGACCTCGCCCGCCCCGTCGCGCCGGAAAGCCGGTGATCCGCGTGACCGACATCACCGTGAAAGGCGCGGCTTTGGCCGCCGTCGCGGCAGGCGATTTCTCAAGCCTGCCCATCCACAATCCGGCTGTCGAATGCGCCTCGCGCAAGCGCATCCGCGCCATCCAGCTGGAGAAGCTCGTCGCGCAGGTTCGCTGGACGTACGAGCGCGTGCCCTGGTACCGTGCACGCATGGACGATTCGGGCGTGACCCCCTCCGACATCAAGACGCTCGAGGACGTGCGCATGCTGCCGTTCACGGACAAGTCCGTGCTGCGCGACACTTTCCCGTACGGCCTGTTCGCCGTGCCGCTGGACGAAGTGGTGGAACTGCACTCGTCGTCAGGCACCACGGGAAAGCCCATCGTGGTGGGCTATAACGAAAGCGATATGGCCATGTGGGCCGACTGCATCATGCGGCTCGTGCAGATGGCGGGCGTCGTGCCGGGCGATCGGGCGCAGATGGCCTTCGGTTACGGCATGTTCACCGGCGGCTTCGGCCTGCACTACGGGCTGCAGAAGCTGGGCTGCATGATGATCCCCGCCGGCTCCGGCAACACCGAGCGCCACATCGCCATGATCGAGGACTACGGTACCACCGTGCTGGTGGCCACGCCGTCCTACGCGCTGCACGTGTGCGAGGTGGGGGAGAAGATGGGCTACGATTGGGCGAAGTCCCCGCTGCGCGTGGGCCTGTTCGGCGGCGAGCCGTGCCCGCCGGGCCTCAAGGCCGAGATCGAGGACCGCATGCACATCGTGTGCACCGACAACTACGGCCTGACCGAGGTCATGGGGCCGGGCGTGTCGGGCGAGTGCCTGGCCTCGCGCGATATGCAGCATATCGCCGAGGACCACTTCCTATGGGAGGTCGTCGATCCCGAGACGGGCGAGCCCGTGCCCGACGGCGAGATGGGCGAGCTCGTGCTCACGCCGCTGGGCAAGCAGGCCATCCCCGTGCTGCGCTACCGCACGCACGATCTGACCCGCGTGGTCACGGAGCCGTGCGCGTGCGGCCGCACCACGGCGCGCATGCAGAAGGTGCGCGCGCGTTCGGACGACATGCTCATCATCCGCGGCACGAACGTGTTCCCCAGCCAGGTGGAGGACGTCTTGGCGGGCATCGACGGCGTCACGCCGCATTACCGCATCGTCGTGGAGAGCGCAGGCGGCCTCGACCGCATGACCGTGCACGTGGAGCTCAAGCCCGAGGCGTTCTCGGACTCGTACGAGGACATGGAGAATTTGCGCCGCTCCATCGAAGACAAGCTCAAGGGCGTGCTGCTGGTGGGTGTGAAGGCGAAGCTCGTCGAGCCCGGCGGCATCGAGCGCAGCACCGGCAAAACCAAGCACGTCGAAGATTTGAGAAAGTAGAGGGCCCCGCGTGGAAGCCGCCTCGTCGTCCGCTCCCGTGGTGGGGCGGTTCGCTCCTTCGCCGACGGGGCGGATGCATGCGGGGAACGTGTTTGCGGCGTTGACGGCATGGCTCGTGGCCAAGTCGCAAGGTGGCCGCATCGTGCTGCGCATCGAGGACCTCGACGCCGAGCGCTCGAAGCCCGTCTACATCGATGCCGTGCAGCGCGACTTCGAAGCGCTGGGGCTGACTTGGGACGAAGGGCCATACTTCCAGCACGACCGCACGGAGGCCTACCGGGCCGCGTACGACGAGCTGCGCGAGCGCGGCCTTGTGTACCCCTGCTTCTGCACGCGCGCCGACCTGCACGCGGCTTCGGCGCCGCATCGCGGTGAGAAGCCGGTGTACCCGGGCACCTGCCGGCATCTGGGCGACGGGGAGCGCGCCGTCCGCGCGCAGCAGCGCATGCCCGCGCAACGCCTCATCGTGCCCGATCGGGAGGTCGCCTTCGTCGACCAGGTGCAGGGGCCCTACGCTCAGAACCTCGCCGCCGACTGCGGAGACTTCCTCGTGCAGCGCTCGGACGGCGCGTTCGCCTACCAGCTGGCCGTGGTGGTGGACGACGCGGCCCAGGGCGTCACCTCGGTGGTGCGCGGCGTGGACCTC
>NZ_DBFEGU010000131.1:0-4502 GCF_048329335.1 Eggerthella sp.
GGCCTCGCCCGCCTCGCCTCGGCGGGGCGCCTCATGCAGGGCCGCTTCGGGGAAGACGGGGACGGGCGGGCGCGCGCCTGGGTCGAGACGGGTGTGTTCCGGCGTCTGCGCTCGCTGTCGTTGGCGGAAGCGCGCCGCGCCGTGCAGGCGGTGAGCCCGAGCGCGTTCGCGCGCTTCCTGATCGACCTGCAAGGAGCAGGGCCGCTGGGCGAGGAGCGATTCGAGGGCATCGACGGACTCGCCCAGGTGATCGCCCAGTTCGAAGGCGTGTTCCTGCCGGCTTCGGCCTGGGAGGCGCACGTGTTCCCCAGCCGCGTGCGCGACTATCGTCCCGGCATGCTCGACGAGCTGCTGGCTTCAGGCGACGTGGTGTGGGCGGGCGCTCGCCGCGAAGGCGACGAGGGCGATGGGCATGGGCGGGCGCCGCGGCCTCGCAGCTCCCGCGAGCGCGAAGCCGCAGGCCTCGTCGCGTTCTATCCCACCGATTCGCCGTTCGCGCCCGTACGGCCCGATCTGGCCGATGCGCCGTCCGACGGGCCGAAGCCGGAAGGCTCGGCGGCGCCGTCGGTCGAGGCGGCCGTGGTGGAAGCGCTCGGGTTCGGAGGCGGCTTGTTCTTCCGCCAGATCGTCGATGCGGTGCGCCGACGGCTTGCGCCCGAGTTCGTCGACGAGGCGGTCGTAGCCTCCACCATGCGCGAGCTCATGTGGGACGGGCGCGCGACGAACGACACGTACGCGCCGGTGCGCGCCTCGCTCGAAGGCGCGGGCGCTGCTGCGGGCAAGCCGCGCAGCGCGCCGCGTCGACGCGTGAGCAGCCGCCGGTCCGCCATGCGCACCGTCGATTCGCCGACGATGCGGGGCATAGCGTCCGCGCAGGCCGCGGTGGGCGCGGCTCTGACGGGGCGGTGGTCGCTCATCATGCCGTCGCCGGAGAACGACACGGTGCGCGCCATCGCGCTGGTGGAATCGATCCTCGATCGCTACGGCGTGCTGTCTCGCGACGTGGTGCAGCTGTCGGGCGTGCCCGGTGGGCTGGCCGCGTTGCTTCCCGTGCTGCGGCAGATGGAGGACGTGGGGGATGTGCTGCGCGGCGCGTTCGTGCAGGGCCTCGGCCCCGCGCAGTTCGCCGCGCGCGAGACCATCGACGTGCTGCGCACCTACGAGGCGGGCGACGGCGAGGCCGATCCACGCGAGCCCGTCGTGCTCGCCGCCGACGATCCCGCGTGCCTGTACGGCGCCGGCCTGCCTTGGCCGCCGGTCGCGCGCGCCGATGCCGAGGGCGCGGAGGAGCACGAAGCCCGTCCGACGCGTCGCGCGGGCAGCCTCGTCGTCGTGCTGGGCGGCGTGCCGGCGCTCTACGCTGCGGCGGGGTTGCGCTCGCTGCTGTCGTTCACGGACGACGGAGACGCGCTCGCCCGGGCCGCGCGGGCCCTCGTGGCGCACGAGAAGCGCTCCCTCAGGCGCGCCGGAGCCGAAGGCGCCCGCAAGAAGGTGGTCGTGGAAACGCTCAACGGCCGATCGATCCTGGATTCCCCGCTTGCCGAAGTCCTGCAAGATGCGGGGTTGGTGCGCCTTCCCGACGGCATGCGCCTCTACGTCTCGCCGTTCTGACGGTTCCGACGGCTCCGGCGGCCTACGGACTGCGCCAACCTGTGCGCCTTACATGCCCCGAACAAGAAAAGGAGCCGCCCGAGGGCGGCTCCTTCCGAACGATCGCAAGCCGGGCGTGCAGTCTAGCCCAGCAGCTTCTCCACGTAGGCCAGCTTCACGCAGACGGTGAACACGTCCATAGCCTCGTCCAACTCCTCCAGCGGCGGCAGGGTGGGGGCGATGCGGATATTGCTGTCGTTCGGATCCTGCTTGTACGGGTACGTGGCGCCTGCGCCCGTCATCGTGACGCCTGCTTCCTTCGCCAGGGTCACGACGCGCTTGGCACAGCCTTGCGGTGCGTCGAACGACACGAAGTAGCCGCCGCGCGGGTTCGACCACGAGCAGCCGCCCACCTCGTCGAGTCCCTCCTGCAGCTTGGCGTTCACCAGCTCGAACTTCGGGCGCAGGATGGCGGCGTGCTTGGCCATGTGCGCCGCCAGGCCTTCGGCGTCGCGCAGGAAGCGCACGTGGCGCAGCTGGTTCAGCTTGTCGTGGCCGATGGTCTGCACGCCCACGCGTTTCTTGATCTCGGCGATGTTGGCCGGGCTCGCCGCCAAGGCGGAGATGCCCGCGCCGGGGAACGTCACCTTCGAGGTGGAGGCGAACTTGAAGCAGCGGTCCTCGGTTCCCGCTTCGCGACAGGCGGCGGCGATGTCGAGCAGCTGATCCTGCTCGGCCGCGTCGTCGAACAGATGGTGCACGCAGTACGCGTTGTCCCAGAAGATGCGGAAGTCGTCGGCGGCGCACTCCATGGCGGCCAGGCGGCGCACCGTCTCGTCGGAATACGTCGTGCCGCCGGGGTTCGAGTACTTCGGCACGCACCAGATGCCCTTCACGGAGGCGTCGGAGGCGGCGATGCGCTCGACCTCGTCCATGTCGGGCCCTTCGTCGGTCATCGGCACGGGGATCATCTCGATGCCGAACTCCTCGGTCACGCCGAAGTGGCGGTCGTAGCCGGGAGCGGGGCAGATCCACTTCACCGTGTCCAGCTTGCCCCACGGCTCAGAGCCCAGCGTGCCGAACATCCAGCAGCGCGCCACGGTGTCGTACATGATGTTGAGGCTGGCGTTGCCGAACACGATGACGTTGTCCGGCTCGTCGTCCAGCATGCAGGCCATGAACTCCTTGGCCTCGGGAAGGCCGAATCCCACGCCGTAGTTGCGGCAGTCGGTGCCGTCGGCGGCCACGCAGTCCTCCATCGTGGTCACGGTTTCCAGCAGCGGCATGCTGAGGTCGAGCTGCGCCTTGGCGGGCTTGCCGCGCGCCATGTTCAGCGCCAGACCGCGCGCCTTGATCTCGCCGTACTCGCGCTCCAGCTCCTCCTTGAGCGCTGCCAGCTGAACGTTATCCATCTCCGCGTACGTGGGCATCGTGCTTCCTTCCATTGTGAGTCGTGCGTACGATCCCCAGTATAAGGTTAAGGGGAAAGGCCGTCGATAGCGTTTTCGCCGAACGACGGTCCGGTGTCCCGCGTGCAACGGCTCCGCCGCCCTCCGCTGCGCCGGAAGCTCCGCGCGCTACGATGCGGGCATCCGACGAAAGGAGGCCCTCATGCCCATACCCGACCCGCGCGCCAACGAGAAGAAGGAAACCTACATCTCGCGCTGCATGGAGCACATCACCCGCTACGAGAAGGACAAGTTCCCCGATCAAGACCAGCGCGCCGCCATCTGCTACTCCACTTGGGATCGCTGGCAGAAGGACCACGGCCACCCCGAGAAAGCCGAAAAGTAGGCTTCGTTCCAAGTCCCTTCATCCTGCATGAGGCGGGGCGGCGGGGGCGATGACCTGCCTCCGCCGCAATTAGTCGCGCTTCGACCCGCGCCGTTGTCGTATAATTCCCTCATTTCGCATAGAGAAGAGGGGAGGAGACACCTGTGGTTTCCAACGATTTTTGGGTCGTATTCGCGATGCTCCTGTATTTCGTCGCGGTGCTCACCATCGGGTTCGTGTACGCGAAGCGCTCGAACTCGTCGACGGCCGAGTACTTCCTCGGCGGCCGCGGGGTGGGGCCGTGGCTCACGGCGCTGTCGGCGGAGGCGTCCGACATGTCGGGCTGGTTGCTCATGGGCCTGCCGGGCGTGGCCTACTTCACCGGTGCGTCCGACGCCATGTGGACCGCCATCGGCCTTGCCATCGGCACGTATCTCAACTGGAAGTTCGTGGCGAAGCGTTTGCGGAAGTATTCCGTGGTGGCGGGCGATTCCATCACGCTGCCGGAATTCTACAGCAAGCGCTTCCATGACCGTAAGAACATCGTGTCCACGGTGGCCGCGCTCATCATCATGGTGTTCTTCTGCGTGTACGTGGGCAGCTGTTTCGTCACGTGCGGAAAGCTGTTCGCCACGCTGTTCGGCCTCGACTACGCCACGATGATGGTGCTCGGCGCCATCATCGTGTTTTTGTACACGCTGGTCGGCGGCTACCTTTCGGTGGTCACCACCGACTTCGTGCAGGGCGTGCTCATGTTCTTCGCGCTGGCCACCGTGTTCGTGGGCTCGGTCGCCTGGGCGGGCGGCGTCGACAACACCGTCGCGTTCCTGCAGAACATCCCCGGCTTCCTCAGCGGCACCCAGATAGCGGTGCCCCTCGTGGACGACGCGGGCCGGCAGCTCGTGGAGAACGGGACGCCCCTGTTCGGCGACGCGGCCGAGTACCCGCTCATCACCATCGCCTCGATGCTGGCGTGGGGCCTCGGCTACTTCGGTATGCCGCAGGTGCTCGTGCGATTCATGGGCATCCGCTCGGCTGACGAGGTGAAGAAGTCGCGCGTGATCGCGGTCGTATGGTGCGTCGTGTCGCTGGCCTGCGGCATCTGCATCGGCTTGGTGGGCCGCGTCATCATTCCCGTC
>NZ_DBFEGU010000132.1:0-9346 GCF_048329335.1 Eggerthella sp.
AGACGCTGGACGCGGAAGAGGACGCCGACGAACTGGAAGGTATCGCCAAGCGCCGTCTGCGGCGGGGCGTGGTTAACGTGGTGGACGTGGACGTCCCCCTGGGCATGATCATCCCGAAGGCGAAGCTGGCCATCGTCAGCCTGTCGGACACGCAGGGGGCGTCCACGTCGCGGCCGTCGCGCCACGTGGACATCACCGAGATCACCTTCCCGTACCAGCCGGGCGACTACGTGGTGCACGCCGCTCACGGCGTGGCCTACTTCAAGGAGCTGGTCCGCCGCGACGTGGACGGCACCGCGCGCGACTACCTGCTGCTGGAGTACTCCGAGGGCGACAAGCTGTACGTGCCGGTGGAGCAGCTCGACCGCGTGACGCGCTACGTGGGGCCGGAGGGCGCGAGCCCGCGCCTTACGCGCCTGAACACGGCCGATTGGTCGCGAGCGCTGGCCAAGGCGCGCAAGGCCACGAAGAAGCTGGCGTTCGACCTGGTGGACGTGTACGCGCGCCGCGCGTCCGTGCAAGGCTACCGCTTCGGGCCCGACACCGCGGCCCAACGCGAGATGGAGGAGGCGTTCCCCTACCAGGAGACGCCCGACCAGCTGGCCGCCATCGCGGACGTGAAGGCCGACATGCAGTCGGCGAAGCCCATGGACCGCCTCGTCTGCGGCGACGTGGGCTTCGGCAAGACCGAGGTGGCCCTGCGCGCCGCGTTCAAGGCGACGCAGGACTCCAAGCAGGTGATGGTGCTGTGCCCCACCACCATCCTCGCGCAGCAGCACTACACCAACTTCAAGGAGCGCTGCGAGCCGTTCGGCGTGCGCGTGGAGGTGCTCTCGCGCTTCCGCACGCCCGCGCAGCAGGCCGCCGCCCTCAAGGGCTTCCAGGAAGGTGACGTGGACGTGCTGGTGGGCACGCACCGTTTGCTGTCGCGCGATGTGAACCCGCACGACCTGGGGCTGGTCATCATCGACGAGGAGCAGCGCTTCGGCGTGGGCCACAAGGAGCAGATGAAGAACCTGCGCGAGTCCATCGACGTGCTCACGCTGTCGGCCACGCCCATCCCTCGCACCATGCAGATGTCGCTGTCGGGCGTGCGCGACATGAGCCTCATCCTCACGCCGCCCGACGAGCGCCGTCCCGTGGAAGTGCACGTGGGCGAGTGGGATCCCGACGTGGTGAGCGGCGCTATCAGGCGCGAGCTGGCGCGCGGCGGCCAGGTGTACTACGTGTCGAACCGCGTGCGCTCCATGGAGGAGGCGGTGCGGCGCGTCACCGCGGCCGCGGGCGAGGCGCGCGTGGGCGTGGCGCACGGGCAGATGTCGAAGGAGCAGCTGGAGCGCGTGATGGAGGACTTCAGCGCCGGCGAGCTGGACGTGCTGGTGGCCACCACCATCATCGAGAGCGGCATCGACAACCCGCACACGAACACGCTCATCATCGAGGACTCGCAGCGCTACGGATTGGCGCAGATGTACCAGCTGAAGGGCCGCGTGGGCCGTTCGTGCACGCAGGCGTACGCCTACTTCATGTTCCCCGAGCACATGGAGCTCACCGAGGAGGCGGCCGCGCGCCTGACCGCGCTGAACGAGCATACCGATCTCGGCAGCGGCATGCGCATCGCCATGCGTGACCTGGAGATCCGCGGCGCGGGCAGCCTGCTGGGCGCCGAGCAGTCGGGCAACATGTCCGCAGTGGGCTTCGACCTGTTCGCGCAGATGCTGAACCAGGCCGTGAGCGCCACGCGCGAAGGCGACCTCAAGGCCATGGACGCGCTGCCGCCCGCGCTCAGCGATATCACGGTGAACGTGCCGGGGCACACCTACCTGCCCGAAGAGTACGTGCCGGACGCCGACGAACGCGTGCTGTGGTATCGCAGGATAGCCTCGGCCGCCACCGAGCAGGCCGTGGAGGACGTGCGTGCCGACTTGGCCGACAAGCGCCCCGACATGCCGCAGGCGGCGAAGAACCTGTTGGAGAAGGCGCGCATCAAGGCCTACGCCAACGAGCACCATATCAAGACCGTGTCGGTGACGGCGGGCAAGCTGGTGGTGGAGCCCATCGACGTGCCCCGCGACAAGATGACGGGTCTGCGCCGTGCTGGCGGCCGCTACCTGGCCGACAAGCGCAAGCTGTCGCTGCCGCTGCGCTACTTCAAGCTGGACGAAGGCGACAACCTCCTGGCCCCCGTAGCCGAGTTCCTGGAGGAGCTGGCGAAATGAGGGAAGGGATCGCTGAGGGCGCGGCGGTGTTTCGGCGGCGGCATCTGCGGGGCGTGCTGTGCGCGCTCACGGGCGCGGGGCTGTGGGGGTTCTCGGGCGCGTGCGCCCAGTTCCTGCTGGCGAACTACGACATAACGCCCTCGTTCATCACGGCCGTGCGCATGCTGGGCGCCGGGGCGGTGTTCCTCCTGGTGCTGCTCGTGCGCAACCGCGCGCAGCTTGCGGCTATGCTGGGCGACCGGCGCACGCTCGGTCAGCTGGCCGTGTTCGGCGGCGTGGGGCTGTTCCTGTGCCAGATCACGTACACCATCGTGATCGGCTACACGAACGCGGGCACCGCAACCGTGCTGCAAACCACCGGCATCGCCTTCGTCATGCTGTTCACCTGCGTGCTCACTCGACGGATGCCGCGGGGGCGCGAGGTGACTGGGCTTGCGGCCGCCGTCATCGCCACCTGGCTCATCGCCACGCAGGGTGACCCCAGCGCGCTGTACCTGCCGCTCATGGGCCTGGCGTGGGGTATCGCGAACGGGCTGTCGGTGGCGTTCTACATCATGTACCCGAAGAAGCTGTTCGCCCGTTGGGGAAGCTTCGCGGTCACGGGCATCGGCATGTTCATCGGCGGTATCGTGGCCGCAGCGGTGTACTTCAGCGGCGTGGCGCTTGGCGAGCCGCTCGCGCTGCCGGCGCTCGATGCTGCAGGCGCGGCCGTGTTCGCAGCGTTCGTGCTAGTGGGCACGTTCGCGGCGTTCGCGCTGTACCTACACGGCGTGTCGGTGGTGGGGTCGGTGCAGGGAAGCCTGCTGGGCGCTGTCGAGCCGGTCAGCGCCACGCTGTTCGCCACGCTGTGGCTAGGCACCGCGTTCACCGGCGCCGACCTGGCGGGGTGCGCCCTCATGATCGCGATGATTTTCCTGGTGACAGGGGAGAAGCCGAACGTCCGGCAAGACGGCGCGCAGGCGGTTGAAGAGAGTCACTCGGCGAAGTCGTAGTGCTTTCGGTAGTACACGTACGAGGCGACGATGCTCGCGCCGGCTGCCGCCAAGAGGATGGCCACCATGGCGGGCATGACCAAGTTCATGGGCAGTGCGAGCCCGGCTACGACGGTCAGCACGCCCGAGGCGATCATCGCGTACCCGCCGAAACGCTGCGATTTGCGCCACACCTCGTCGTTGCTCAGGCTCCAGGGCGTGCGAAGGCCGAAGGCTTCGTTTCGATCGGATTTCGGCATGATGTTGCCGCAGATGACGAAGGCGATGCCCGCGACGAGGGCGGCGCCTCTTCCCACGTTGAGGTCGAGTGCTGCGAACGGCGAGCCGCTGCTGGAGAGCCCGTCCGCGAACACGAACAGCGAGAACACTGCCATCAGGGCCAAGAGCACGACATCGGCCTTCAAGAGCTTGTCGCCGTCGTGCGCGTCGCTTCGTTTCGCGATGAACGGAAGCCCCAGGCCGAACGCGAGCGCCAGCGCGGGAAACCATAGATGCTCGTACTTGCTTCCGATGCGGTCCGCCTCGCCGCTCGCGCCGAAATGCACGGCGACCTGGTCGGGCGCGAGCACGAGAAACGCCGCGTCCACGACGAGGTTGAGGACGATCAGAGCGTAGATAACCTTACGGATGTTCTTCATTCTGCCTGCTCCTTCAAATTCGCGATCCAAAGCAGCGTCTCTTCCAGCACGGACGCCTTCAACTCGTAGAAGATGTACTTGCCCTCGCGGTAGTCGCGCACGAGGCCGGCGTTCTTGAGCACCGAGAGGTGCCGGGACACGGCGGGTGCGGAGATGTCGAACAGGTCGGCGATGTCGCCGGCCGGCATGCGTCCGTGCTTGAGGTGCTCGAGGATATCCCTCCTCACCGGGTCGGACAGCGCTTTCAACGTCTCCTGGATGCCCATCGTCCTTCTCCGCAATAATTTAACAATATGGTTAAATATAACGCTTTGCAGCTGGAAGGGCAAGCGGGGAGCGGGGCGTGTCGGTTGCTGGGCTCAAAACGGCGCCCATGACAGTTTCGAAGCGCATCTCCTTGGCGTTGCGTCATCTGGTATGAGCAAAGCCCCAGATGGCGAAAAACCAGCGTACCTCTTCTTCGGTCAAACCGGCCCTCGTAGTGTCATGGGAGTCGATTTGCGTCCAAACCTCGAGATGCTCTCGGTAGCCGACGCACGCTTTCCAATCGGATTTCACATCGGCGCAATGGCTCGCGGCACGCCGGCGAAGGGCGCCACGCGTTTCGCGACCGTCTTCGTTTTGTGCGCGTTCGCCTGGACGACATTTTCTCGGACGCCGTCTTTGCTACGATGATCGGGATCGATCGGGCCGGATTCGATGCTGCGCGAATTTGCGCCGCTTTTGCTCTATCGGCCCGGGATACGACGAGGAAGGATGCGCGATGGGTTTGTTCATGACGCTTGAGGGGCTGACGGAGGAGGACGCCGTGCGGCTCGCGAGCGAAGAGGCCGTGCCGGCGGATCGCCTGCGGGTGTTCGACCTGCACTGCGACACGCTCGACCGGCTGGCGTTCCACGGCGACGCGTCGGTGCCGGGCGGCTTCGCCGCGCACGACGCGCGCATTCCCGCGCACCGCATGGCCACGCTCGCCGACAACGATGCCCATGTCTCGCTTGCGCGCACGGGAGGGTTCGCCTGGTGCCAGTGCTTTGCGGCGTTCATCCCCGACGAGGTGCGCGGCGACGAGGCCTGGACGCTGTTCCGGCGCGTGCAGTCCGTGCTGGAGCGCGAGCTGGAACGCTGCGGCGATAAGCTGGCGCAAGCGCGCACGATAGCCGAAGCCGACGCCGCTCTCGCCGCGGGCAAAACTGCAGCCGTGTTCACCGTGGAAGGCGCATCGTTTCTGGAGGACGACGGCGCAGCCGAGGGTCGCCTTGACGCGCTGGCCGACGCGGGCGTGCGCATGGTGACGCTCACCTGGAACGGACCGAACGCGCTGGGCAGCGGCAACGACACGAGCCACGGGCTGACCGGCTTCGGCCGCTCATGCGTGGGCGAGCTGGAGCGCCGCGGCATCATCGTTGACGTATCCCATCTCAACGACGCGGGGTTCAAGGATGTGTGCGCAACGGCGAGGCGCCCTTTCGCCGCCTCGCACTCGAACGCGCGCGCCGTGTGCGGGCATCCGCGCAACCTGGCCGACTGGCAGCTGCGCGAGCTGGCCGATTGCGGCGGCATCGCGGGGCTCAACTTCTGCACGCAGTTCCTGACCGATCGCCTGGCCGATCCGACGCGCGACGACGTGTTGCGTCACGTCGACCATGTGTTGGAGACGGCGGGCGAGGACGTGCTGGCGTTGGGCAGCGACTACGATGGCTGCGACGTGCCCAGCTGGCTGGAACCGTGCGACCGCATCGGCGCGCTGCATGAGCTGCTGGCTTGCGAGTTCGGCCGCGACATCGCCGACAAGGTGTTCTTCCGGAACGCGCGCGATTTCTTCGAGCGGGTCGAGTCCGTATAGCGGCCCCTGTCATCCTGAGCGTAGGCGCGCAGCGCCGAAGTCGAAGGATCCCGTGCGGCGATAGCTGGAAGTCTCACGGTTGGCGCCGCGCGCGATCCTTCGACTGCGCTCCCTGCGGTCGCTCCGCTCAGGATGACAGGCCGTTGCGCTTCGCTCGCCTAGAAAAGCTGGCAGCCTACGACTGCGAGCGCATGATGGTTTCGTGAACCCTCTTTACGAGTCTGATATCGTACTTATACTTTCTCGAGTACGAAATCAGACTCGTTAAGGAGCGAAGCGAGACATGGATACGCGCAACGACCGTGCGAATCGGAAATACAACAACCTGTTCAGGCTCGAGAACGAGCTGTACCACGACATAGCCGTGAAGATGGGACTGTCCGACAGCGCTTTCGGTATCCTGTACTGGCTCGACGATTTGGGCGACGGCTGTCTGCAGCGGGACGTGTGCGTGGCGTCGGGCCTGACCAAGCAGACGGTGAACTCGTCGGTGCATAAGCTCGAGCGCACGGGCTTCGTGGAGCTTCGGGTGGAGCAGGGGCGCGGCACGCACCTGCACCTTACCGAGGCTGGTCGCGCGTTGGTGGAGGAGCGCGTCCGGCCGGTGGCGGAAGCCGAGACGGCCGCGTTCGTTGCGATGGGCTCGCGAGACAGCGAAGAGCTGCTGCGGCTGACCCATCTGCATCTTGAGCTCCTGCGCGAGCAGGTGGAAGCTCTGCCGTACCCGGACGGACGGTGATCGTCGTGGCCATCAAGCTATCCGACCATTTCACCTACGGGCGCCTCGTGCGCTTCGCACTGCCCTCCATCGCCATGATGATATTCACGTCCATCTACAGCGTGGTGGACGGCCTGTTCGTGTCGAATTTCGCCGGCAAGGAGGCGCTGGCGGCCGTGAACCTCGTGTTCCCGCTGGCCATGGCGCTGGGCTCCATCGGATTCATGCTGGGCACGGGCGGCGCCGCCCTGGTGGCGAAGACGATGGGCGAAGGCGATGCCGAGCGGGCGAACCGCCTGTTCTCGTTCATAACGATCGCGGCGGCGGTGGCGGGCGCCGTCTTGATCGCGGTAGGCGCCGCAGCGCTCGAGCCGGTGCTGCTCCTTTTGGGCGCTCAAGGCAGTCTTTTAGAGCAAGGCCTTCTGTACGGGCGCATCCTGCTGGTGGCGTTGCCCCTGTTCATCGTGCAGAACGTGTTCCTGAGCTTCTTCATCGCGGCGGAGAAGCCGCAGGTGGGCTTCGCGGTGACGGTCGCAGCGGGTGTGACGAACATCGTGCTGGACTACCTGTTCATCGCCGTTTTGGGCTGGGGGATAGCGGGCGCCGCGGTTGCGACCGCGGCGGGCCAGGCGCTTGCCGCAGCGGTATCGGTCGCGTTCTTCGCGCGCAGCAAGACGAGCCGCCTTCGCTTCATGCGCCCGGCGGTGGACTTCCGCGCGCTGGGGACGGCCTGCGTCAACGGTTCGTCGGAGCTGATGACCGAGGTGGCCGCGTCGGTGGTGAGCATGCTGTACAACTACCAGCTCATGATGCTGGCCGGCGCCGACGGCGTGGCGGCGTACGGCGTGATCATGTACGTGAACTTCATCTTCACGGCGGTGTTCTTCGGCTTCTCCATGGGAACAGGGCCGGTGGTGAGCTATCACTACGGCGCGCAGAACCGGACCGAGCTCAAAGGGCTGTTCCGCAAGAGCTTCATACTGGTGGGAACCACAGGCGCCGCGATGTTCGCCGCCTCGCAGCTGCTGGCGGCGCCGCTGGTGAGCGTGTTCGTGGGCTACGATCCGGAGCTCGCCGCCATGACGCTGCACGGGTTCCGCATCTACGCGGTGGCGTTCCTCGTGTGTGGGTTCAACATATACGGCTCGGCGTTCTTCACGGCGCTCAACAACGGCAAGGTATCGGCGCTCATCAGCTTCATGCGCACGCTCGTGTTCGAAACGTCCACGGTCATGCTGCTGCCCATCGTGTGGGGCATCGACGGGGTGTGGAGCGCCATCATCGTGGCGGAGGCGTGCGCGCTCGTGCTGACGATGTTCTTCCTGGTGTACCTGCGCAAACCCTACGGCTACGCGTAGGGTTTGCCTGTCCGTCCCCCTATCTCGCGGAAGCGCGAGGAGCCGCGGCTAGCGATAGCAGGTGGCGGTCATCTTCGCGATCTGCTTGCCGAGGTCGTCCTCGACCGTGACGGTGTAGAATCCCAGATGGCGGCCCGGCTTGTCGCAGACGGCCGTGGCGGTGAGCGCCGCGCCCTGCGTGGAGCGGAAGAAGCTGATGGAAGAGTCCACCGACACGGTGGGCTCTTCGCCGATGTTGCAGCATATCGCCAGCGCGAAGTCGGCCAGCGTGAAGATGGCCCCGCCCATGACGTTGCCCATCGCGTTGCGGTGCACGTCGGCCAGCTCCATCGAGCATACGGCGCGCCCGCGCTCGCCCGACACGACGCGGCAGCCCGCCGCCTCGGTGGCGAAGCGATCGTTCGCGAACACGGCCTCGATCTCCTCGAGCGTGGGATCGTCGGAAAGCATCGCGCGCCTCCTATTCCGCCGGCGTGGCGACGGCGGCGAACAGCTCCAGCCATTCGCCGTCCTTCACCGTGACCGTCTGGGTGCCGCCTTTCAGGACGTACTTCGTGTCGATGATGGTATCGCCGTCGAAGTTGAGGCTGTTCATGACGTAGGCCGCACTGTCCTGGTCGGCAACGGCCGCCGCCTCGTCCTGCACCGTGATGGCGTAGGCGCCCGCCGGGATGTCGGTGCCCACATGGTACAGCCCGCTCTTGTAAGGCGCTTCGGGTTTGAAATCGGCCTGGTCGGCCGGGTACATGCGGTCGTCGCCCGCGCCCATGAACACGACAAGGTCGCCTTCCTCGAGGTCTGCGAAATAGTTGCCGAAATACGTGAAAACCGATTTCACGTCGTAGCCGCCCGACGAACCGTTGCTCGCGAACACGGTGAAGTAGCCTTCCTCGTCCATGCTGCCCTCGAAGAAGTAGCGGCCCGCTTCGATGTCCTGGCCTGCGCCCACGCGGTACACGCCCGAGGAGCACTTACCGTCCGCGATTTCGCTCGGCAGGTCGCCGGCGGCTTCCTTGATGGCCTCGTAGGTGTGGTACCCCGAGCCGTTCGAGTTGCCGCCGGAGCTGCCGTCGAAACCGTCGAAGGGGAAGCTGTAGCCGTAATCATCGAAGAGGTAGGAACCTCCGTATTCGTACGGGCTGCCGTAGCGGTCGTCCAGCATGACGGCGCACGATACGCAGCCCACGCAGCCGCCGATGCCCAGCAGGAGCACGAGCAGGCAGCCCGAGAGCACCCATGGCCACGCCCGCCTCTTCGGCTGCGCGGGCTCGGCGGGGTAGGGCGGCTGCGCCGGGTAGCCGTACGGAGGCTGGGGTGCGGCACCGTACGGCGGTTGGCCGTAAGGTTGCTGCGGGGCTTGGCCTCCGTACGGCGGCTGCGCGGGCTGGCCATACGGAGGATGGGGCATGCCGTAGGGGGGCTGTTGAGGTTGCGGCTGCTGAGGAGCGTACGCATTCCCCGGCAGCGGAGGGGGCACGGGAGCGCCGCCCGTCGGGGCAGCGGGCGGGTTCTGCCGGCCGTCGAGGCCGCCGGGCTCGTTCCGGTCGTCGCGTTCGTCGGCGGGTTGCTCGGGTGCGG
>NZ_DBFEGU010000133.1:0-4142 GCF_048329335.1 Eggerthella sp.
GGGCTTTGCCGCATCCGCCTATCGCCCTTCACGAACGCGCTTTCTGACAGCAGCAAAAGACCTGATGAGAAGGCCTCTCGCAAGACCACTCTTGCCACGAAGTCGAAAAAAATGCAGAAACACCTTCCGATTCCGCTTTCGAAGAGCGAGGGGGGGGGGTCGAAGAACGCGCGCCAGAGCTCAGAACGCGAAAAAGCCGCCGCTCCGGGAGGGAGGGGCGGCGGCTTCAGGGGATGCAGGCGCCGCGGGATGGCGGCACCTGCGAGGGGAACGCTTAGATGTCGAGGCTGGGGATCTTGGCCTCGGCGTCACCACCGGCAGCGTTGATGCCGGCGATGCGGCCGAAGGTCACGCAGCGGCCGTGGCCGATGCCCGGCACGTACGTGGGATAGTCGCCCGCGCCGAAGAACTCGCCGGCAGCCGAGCCGCACACGTACAGGCCCTCGATCGGCTGGTCCTCGGCGTCGAGCACCTGGGCATCCACGTTGGTGCGCAAGCCGCCGCACATGGTGAGCAGGCTGGCCACCAGCTTGCCGGCGTAAAACGGCGGGTCCTGCACCTTGCCCATGACTTCGGGGCGCTTGCCGAAGTCGAGATCCTTGCCCAGATCGCACAGCTCGTTGTAGCGGGCGACCGTGGCTTCGAGGTTCTCGGGAGGCACGTCCATCTTCTGCGCGAGCTCTTTCAGCGAGTCGGCCTTCACGGTCTGGCCCTTCTCGATCTCGCCTTCGAGCACGATCTGCTGGGCTTCCAGGTTGTACTCGCCGCCCACGGGCTGCGTGAGCTGGCCCCACTGCAAGCCGCCGCCGAGGCCGGCGTCCATCTGCGTCTTCACCTGCTCCAAGCCGTGCGAGTCGTAGATGGTCCAGGCGTCCTTCTGCGTCTGCAGCGCCTTCGTGACGCTCTTCGACTGGGTGTTCACGTCCTCGTTCTTGAAGCGCTTGCCTTCCCAGTTCACGTGCAGGAAACCGTAGCTGGCCGCGCCGAAGTCGAGGTGCATGACGGCCGCGTGCGGCTCGGACTTCTGCATGGCGGCACCCGCCCAGATGGCCTGCTTGTGCATGTCGCCGGTGTCGCAGTCGGGCGGATTGTAGAAGCGCCCGTCCATGGCGTAGGCGGTCATGGGCGAGTAGTACTGGAACATCTCGTCGTCGGCTGCGTAGTCGCCCGAAGCAATGACAACCGATTTCGCGTTGATCTGCATGTACTCGTCCTTGCCAGTGGAAACGATGGCGCCGGTCACCGGGCCGTTGCCGTCGCGAACCAAACGCTCGCTCTTCGTGCTCCAGCGGATCTCGCCGCCCATATCGGCGATCGTCTCGTACAGCGCCGGCACGAGCACCGCGTTGCCGTACACGTCGCCCACGCCCGAGCCCTGGTAGAACGTGAAGTTGATGGTTTCCTCGTACTTGTCGGCCTGGTAGAAGATGTGCGTGACCGGGTACTCGGTGTAATCGGGGCCCTTGTAGTAGCCGTCCCACAGAAGCGCTTCGAGGTTTTTCTTGGTGGCCAGGTCGTACAGCCAGTCGAAGCACGCACCGCTCTTGCGCGCGAACTCCCACAGCAGCGGCTCCTTCACGCGGCCCTGCGCCCAGTTGATCCAACGTCGCACGACGTTGTTGTAGTTCGGCTCCTCCAGCAGACCCTGGTCCACCAGGCCCTGCTGCACCTTGGTGTGGAAACCGGCGATGTGCACGCCGCGCGCGACCACCGTCTCGGGGTTCTTGTCGATGGTGATGACCTTCTTCGCGCCTTCTTCCAACGCGGCGATGGTGGCGCAGCAGCCGCCCAGACCCGCGCCGATGACGAGCACGTCGCAGTCCTCGGTGTTCGCGATCTTGTCGGCGGAGATGGCTTCGGGCGCGATCTCCCAGCTGTGCATGCCGGCCACGTCGGGGCCGGCCGAGGCGCCGCTTTCGGCGACCGGCATGCCGCCCGTCGTTCCGCCCGACGCACCCTCCGTCGTCGCCTTGGCCGCATCGCCGCCGCTTTGCGGAGCGCACCCCGCCAGCCCGGCAACCGCCGCGCCCGCGAGCGCGGTGCCGCCCAGACCCAAGAACGCACGACGCGAAAGACCCTGCTTCTTCTCTTCCTCCATGAGTATTCCCTCCTCCGTTGCCTACCCGCGGCCCCTTGTCGCCGCGTTGCCCCGACTGTACGCCCGACCTTGCAGGTCATCATCCCGTTGGCCGGGGGAACTTCGCCTCCCCCGCCCGATTTCCCCCTACCTGGGGGATGCCTTTTCGCGCAAGCGATGCTGAAAGGGTGACGCCTGCGCGTATAATCTCTGGCGGGGAAAGCTGCCGAAACCGCCCGCCCGCGCATCGCGCGGCAGAGGCGGCCGATGCATGCAGGGGAGGATGCGGATGACACCATCGTTGCGCAAAGAGCTGTGGCGCACGCCCGATTTGCTGGGGTTTGCGGCGCACTGGACTTGGATCTGGTGCGTGTTCTGGAGTTCGCTGTTCTACGCCGAGGGGACGCTGCTCAACTCGTCGGGATCTGCCGGCGCGGCCGCAGGGCTTTCGACCATCGCGTTGGAGCCGCTGTGGGTGACCTCGCTGCTGGCGAACGTGGTGACCATCGCGTTCCTGCTGCTGCTCTCGTATTTGAGGAACCCGCTTTCCGACGTAAGATGCCTCCCCGCGCTCGCCGCTGCGCTCACCGCGCTGGGCACGCTGGCCATCTCCCATCCGTCGCTCGTGATGACGGGCGGCGGTGCCTCGACCGTCTACCTGGCCGGCTCGCTGCTCACCGGCGTGGGCAGCGGCATCGTCGTGGTGCTGTGGGCCGAGCTTTTGGCCTCGCTGGGGTCGCAGCGCACGGTGAACTACAGCGTGGCGGCGCTGCTGCTCGCAGCCGTGGCGTACCTGGTCATCAGCCTGCTGCCCATCGACGCGGCGCAGATGATCGTAGCCTTGCTCCCCCTGATCAGCATGGGGTGCTTCGTCCACTTCAAGCGCAGCGTGCCGCGGCCGCCGCGCGCCATGAGAAACGTGCGCGTGCGCGCGGTGCCACCCATGCGCATGATGGTGATCGCCGTGTTCTTCGGCGTGTCGTTCGGCGTCATGAAGGGGCTTATCGCACCCGTGGGCGACGAATGGATCGGCGTGCGCGACCAGCTGAACATCATCGCCATCGCGGGCGGGGCGCTGGCCGCGTTCGTCGCGATGAGCGTGTACAAGATGGACTTCGACCACCTGACGTACCAGATCGCGTTGCCGCTCATGGCGGCAGGGTTCCTGTTCCTGCCGATGCACGAGCCTTGGAACGTCATCGGCACCGCCGTGCACCAGTTCGGCTACCAGTACTTCTACATCGTGCTGTGGGCGCTGTGGCCCGTGCTGGCTTCGCGCGGCAGCGTGCCTACGGGATGGGTGGTGGGCTGGGGGCTGCTGTGCATCCAGCTGGGCCAGTTCGTGGGATCGGTAGCCGCCGCCATCGCGCTCACGTTCGTCCAGAGCGACCTGGGGCTGGCCATGGTGTCGGCCGGGGTGATCTTCGCGATCCTGATCATCGCGCTGTTCGCCATGGGAAGCGGCTCGGCGAACACGGGCTGGGGCTTCGTGAAGCCCATGGAGGAAGCCGACGCCGCGTCCGATTTCGAGAAGGCCGGCACGCGCCTGGCCCGCCGCTGCCGCTTGTCGCCGCGCGAGATCGAGGTGTTCTTCCTGCTGGCGAAGGGCCGCAACCGCGCCTACATCCGCGAGGAGCTGGTCATCGGCGACGAGACAGTGAAGAGCCACATCAAGAGCATCTACCGCAAGGCCGACGTCCACTCGCAGCAAGAGCTGATCGATCTGCTGGAACGCGAGAGCAGCGCGGACGAGCCGAGGGGACGGGGCTGATCGACGTGGCGAAGAGGCGGTGTGACGGCTCGCCTCCGCTCCTCCTCCGCCACGTGGGCGCAAATGGGCAGCCATGACAACTTGCGCACGCTTGGAACGCGCTTCTAAGCCAGATCGCCCGCATTAGGCCTGGTTGCGTCTCGAACCTTCGGCAACGTGCGATCTCGAACGATGCGAGGATTGTCATAGGGTATCGATTTGCGCCTATGCCGAAGAACCCCGGGACCTCGAAGCCCCCTTCGAGGGCGATCCGTCGTTTGCAAGGGGGTTTGGGGAGACGAACCGCGCTCGGAG
>NZ_DBFEGU010000134.1:0-8841 GCF_048329335.1 Eggerthella sp.
GCACCATGGAGTTCGGCAGGCACAGGCGCTTACCCTTGGCGCCGTTGGACAGCAGCACGGCGGCCATAGAGGCGCACTCGCCCAGGCAGATGGTGGACACATCGCACTTGATGAAGTCCATCGTGTCAAGGATGGCAAGACCCGCGGTCACCGAGCCGCCCGGCGAGTTGATGTACAGGGAGATGTCCTTGTCCGGATCGGCGCTCTCGAGGTGCAGCAGCTGCGCCACCACAGAGTTGGCCACGTTGTCGTCGATCTGCTCGCCCAGGAAGATAACGCGATCGTTGAGCAGGCGGGAGTAGATGTCGTAGCTGCGCTCGCCGCGCGGGGACTGCTCGATAACGTAGGGAATCAGTGCTGATTTGGGATCAAAGCTCATAAGGTTGCCTCGCTTGTCTCTTGCGGCCGCTCGGCGGCCTGCTTGCGTTTATGCCATAGTGAGGTTTATCGCTGCGCTGTGCAAGGCCGGGGTACCGTTTCGTTACCTCGAGCCGCCCGGCGACGCGCGGATGCGCGGCCGGACGGCTCGATGTGCTCACGGTGCTATTCTGCGTCGTCGGCCTTGGCCTCGACGTCCTCGTCCTTCTTCGCAGCCTTCTTCGGAGCGGCCTTCTTGGCGGGCTTCTTCGCGGGCTCGTCGCCTGCGGCCTCGTCCTTCTTGGCCGTCTTCTTGGCCGCAGCCTTCTTGGCCGGCTTCTTTTCCTCGTCCTTCTTCTTCGAGAGGTCGAGCTCGGTCACGACGGCCTTGTCCATGATGTCCTTCACGGCCTTGGTGCGGATCACGCCCTGGCGCACCATGTGCAGCTGGCCGTTCGAGCGCCACTCGGCCTCCAGAGCCGCGGGATCCTCGACGCCGCTCTTCACGAACTCCTCGGTGACCTCCTCGGCCGTAGCCTCCATGCCGAAGTGGCGGGCCCACGCGTCAAGCGCGAGATCCTGCTTGGACATGTCCTCGGCCTGCTTCTTCACGTCCTCCTTGAACTGGTCGGGCGTGATGCCTTGCTGGGCGAGGTACACGTCGAAGGTCATGCCCTGGCTCTGCAGCTGCTGGAAGAAGTCCTGGATCAAGCTGGCCTCCGCGTCCTCCAGCATGGCCTCGGGGACGTCGCCCTCCACGCGCTCGGCGAGCGCGTACAGGCAGGCGTTCTCCTTCAGGCGCGGCATCATGTCGGCCTTCTGGCTGGTGACGGACTCGGCGATGCGCGCACGCAGGTCCTCGACGCTTTCGAAGCCCATCTGCTCCTTGGCCCACTCGTCGTTGACCTCGGGAACGATCTTCTTCTTGACGACCTTGACCTCGACCTCGAAGTTGATCTTCTCGGTCTTGCCGGCCAGCGCGGACAGCATGATGGGCGGATCGGCGGGCATGTCCAGCGTGAACGTAGCGGTCTGGCCCTTCTTCAGGCCCACCAGCTGCTCGTCGAACTCGGCCGGGAACAGGTTCGCGCCCAAGCCGTAGGGACGGTTCTCGGTCGTGAGCGACGGAATCTCCTCGCCCTTGTCGTCGGTGGCCTTCATGGCCAGGTCGATATAGCTGTCTTCCTTCACCTTCGTGGCGGCGGAAGCGTCCTCGAACGAGTAGTAGTGCTCGCGCAGGGCGTCGATCTGCTCGTCGATCTCGGCATCGGTCGTGCCTTCGGCGGGCAGCTCGATCTCGACGGGCTCGTAGCTGGAAATCTCGATCTCGGGCTTCACCGTGACGGTGAACGAGAAGGTGTAGGGCTTGCCGGCCTCGACGAGGTCCGTCTCGTCGAATTCAGGCTTGGCGATGGGGTACAGGTCGCAATCGTCGATGGCGAGAGGATAGGTGCCGTTGACCACGTCGTCGGTGACCGTCGCGCGCACGGCTTCGGCGCCCAGGGCGTTGTCGATGATCGGGCGCGGGGCCTTGCCCTTGCGGAACCCGGGGAAGTTGTACTTGTTGGCGAAGTCCTTGTAGGTCTTCTTGATGCGGGCATCGATGTCCGCGGCATCGACGGTAACGGTCACTTTCGTGCGGTTATCTTCCAATGCCTCAACTTTTGTTTCCACGTAACTATCCTCCATCATTCATATGTCGCCTTGCGGCATCGTTCGGTGCGACTGCCTTGGCCTTCCCTTGCAGCGATGCGTTACGACCTGCAAAGCAAGCCAAGCACACCGAGACGGAATTATCGCACATATGCGCCCAGCCGGGAAGTAAAGATGAGGCAGGTTCACGAAGAACCGACGAAACCGGGACGCAACCAGGGTGCAACGGAAACGAAACCGGGGAACCGCCCGTTGAAAATTCCGCCGGCATCGAAAGTCATGCTACCATGAGACGACTTTCGACAAGGACGCAAGGAGCCCCTTATGCCCCAGGACCGCACCCTCAAAGCCATCAAATCCCGCAGCCGCAGCGAGCAGGTGTCGGTGGTCTCGCTGCTGCTCCTGCCGCTTTTGGGGATGTGCTGCCTGCTGATCCCCGACACCGTCACCGACGCGCTGCCGTATCTGCTGGGAGGCCTCATGGCGGTATCGGGCGCGGCGGGCCTCGTGTACGCGGTTGCGCACGCGAGCGGCGCGCGAGCCGACGCGCGCAGCCTCGTCGAGGAACCGGCCGTGCTGGGGCGGGCCGTGGTCATGTGCGTGCTCGGCGGCGTCATCCTCGTGCAGGGACATGCCTCCATCAGCTTCGTCGGCGTGATGTGGGGACTCCTGGGCCTGTACAAGGCCGCCGACGAGATCGACGACGTGGTGCACGCGCTCAAGGGAAGGAGGCCCTTCGCGTTGAAGCTGGCCTTCACCGTGTTCGAGATGGTGCTGGCCGTGCTGCTTATCATCAGCCCGTTCGCGAACATCGAGCACCACGTGCTGTTGCTGGGCCTGGAACTGATCGCCTACCCCTTCCGGATCGAGTCGGGCGATTCGGGCAAGCTCACCGTCGAAACGGAAGCGTAGCGCCATTGGACGGCAAGGAAGGCGCCTCTTACCCGAATCTCGAAGGTTACAAATCGATTTTGCCCTCCCGCTAATCGCCCGATCACGGTATCATGAAGCCGAAAGCGAAACGCACCCGAAACGCAGCAGCCGGAGGCTTCCATGCCCACCATCGATCTCAACATATTGCAGGAACGCGAGCTGGCGCGCTTGCTGGACTACGAGCGCGCAACGTGCACCGTCGACGGCGACCTCGTGTATCACTGCGCCTTCCCCTATCGCCCCGACGACGACCTGCAGGTAGAGCTCATCGCGCACGGCGCGCTCATGCAGAAAATCGACGACCGCCGCGGCACCGTGGTCACCATCACGTCGGACGGATACTCCTACTTTCCCATGCTCAAACAGGAGGAAGAGGAGCGCAAGCGCCGCGAGCGTCGCGAAACGCGCCTCGTGGGCACCGCCGCTTTGTTCGCCGCCCTCAGCGTAGTCATAGGCTTTCTGTTGGGAAAGTTCTTCGCCTAGCTCGCCCGAACGCCGAAGCTGCGAGCCTTTTTCTGCTCGTGCACGCTTTTGTCAAGCGTATGCGGGTCCAACGATGCGTTTAGCTTGACAAAAGCGTGCATGGGGAACGGGACGCGCAGCCTTCGCATCCCGTATTGGGCGAAGCGCGCCGCGACGTATCTTGATGGTGCGGGCGAAAGGACTTGAACCTTCACGAGTTTCCCCACCAGAACCTAAATCTGGCGCGTCTGCCAATTCCGCCACGCCCGCACGCGTTGCATCGCGCCCGAAAGCGCGCAGCGACCATGATACCAAAAACGGCGGGAAAGAAAACCGTCGTCCGAACGCTTTTCGTGCGCGCGCCCTCTTTCTGCTACTATGATGCGACTCAACGGGAAAGGAACGCATCATGGGAATCAAGAAGGTCGTCCAGGCGTGGAACTCGGTCAGCCTGGTGAAGCGTATCGTCATCGGACTGGTGATCGGCGGCGTGCTGGGCGTGGCGGTGCCGAACATCGAGGTCGTCGAGCTGCTGGGCACGCTGTTCGTGTCGGCGCTGAAAGGCGTCGCGCCGATTCTGGTGTTCTTCCTGGTTATCAGCGCGCTTGCGAACGCTCGCGCAGCCGGATCGATGAAAACCGTCGTGCTCCTGTACGTGGTGAGCACGTTCGTCGCGGCGCTCGTGGCCGTGGTGGCCAGCTTCCTGTTCCCCATCGAGCTCACGCTGAGCGCTCCGGCGGCCGACCAGAGCTCGCCGTCGGGCATCGGGGAGGTGCTGGGCGCGCTCGTGATGAACGTGGTGTCGAACCCGGTGGACGCGCTTATGAACGCGAACTACATCGGCATCCTGGCTTGGGCCGTGGTGCTGGGCATCGCGCTGCGCGCCGCGTCGCAGAGCACGAAGGACGTGTTCGCCAGCGTGTCCGACGCCGTGTCGCAGGTGGTGCGCTGGGTGATCTCGCTGGCGCCCTTCGGCATCTTGGGCCTCGTGTACACCACGGTGAGCGCGAACGGCCTGGAGATATTCACCGAGTACGGCCAGCTTCTGCTGGTGCTGGTGGGCTGCATGCTGTTCATCGCGTTCGTCACGAACCCGCTGCTGGTGTTCTGGGGCATCCGCAAGAACCCCTACCCCCTCGTGCTGCGCTGCCTGAAGGACAGCGGCATCACGGCGTTCTTCACGCGCAGCTCGGCGGCGAACATCCCGGTGAACATGGAGCTGTGCCGCAAGCTGGGGCTGGACAAGGACAACTACTCAGTGTCCATCCCGCTGGGAGCCACCATAAACATGGCGGGCGCTGCGGTGACCATCTCGGTCATGGCCATGGCGGCCGCCCACACCATGGGCGTGTCCATCGATCTGCCCACCGCCGTCATCCTCAGCGCGCTGGCAGCGGTGTCCGCCTGCGGCGCGTCGGGCGTGGCAGGAGGGTCGCTGCTGCTCATCCCGCTGGCATGTTCGCTGTTCGGCATCGGCAACGACGTGGCCATGCAGGTGGTGGCCATCGGCTTCATCATCGGCGTGGTTCAGGATTCGTGCGAGACGGCGCTCAACTCGTCGTCCGACGTGCTGTTCACCGCCACGTCGGAGTACCGCGAGTGGCGCAAAGCCGGCAAGGAGATCACGTTCGGCGAGGATGCGTTCAGCGAGAACGAGCTGGCGTAAGGGGAACGGTTCCTCTGCAAGAAGAAGGGCGGCTCCAGGGCCGCCCTTCTTCTTGCACGCGTTGCTATTGGTCGACCACCGTCACCGTATAGGCGTTGTCGCCGACGGTGAAGGGCTTCAACAGGTTCTCGACCAGCGTATGCGCCTGAGCCTTGGCTTGCTCCAGCATGTTGGCCTGGTTCACCTTGCCCTCGGCATCTTGCTGCGCCACCTTCAGCGCCTCGGCCGTGTCTTGCTTGTTCTCCCAGTTGAACAGCGCGAACGATGAATCGTAGAACTCGAGGGAGTTCGGGTCGATCTCGATGCCCAGAAGCTGCGGCGCCGGCAGGCTCACCGTGATGGCGTTGCCGCTGACCTCGACGCGGGCCTGCGCCAGATCCACGCCTGCGCGCACCTCGGCATCGTAGACCATGGTGAAGGCCTTCTTCGTGATGAAGTCGATGTCGCCGTTCTCGTAGCGCACGAGGCCGCGGTAGTCCAGCTTGGCCGTGGCAAGCTCGCTGCAATCGGACAGCTGCTCCTGGATGGACGTGGACGACAGCGAGATGCTGGGCTCGAACGTGCGCTGCACGGCGAGCGTTCCGAACACACCGGCCGCGATCAGCGCGACGGCGACGATAACCATGACTATCTTCTTCATGCCTCTCCTACCTCGTCAGCTTTCACGCTACAAGGATATCATGGGAGAAGAACCCGAAAACGCCGCCTCACGACTTCAACGAACGGTTGTTGCCCGACCGTCACGAGCCGGGATGCGCCGCCGCGTTCGTCCATTTCCGCGCCCGCGAGTTCGCACGGCATCGGGCAGGGAGTCCAAGTCCTCGACTTATGCGCGCCTCTGCCAAGAGGGCGCGGTATTCCGCTCGACGCCCCGAGCGCAGACCACGAGCCGTAATCGGGCGGCTCCCTGCGGCGCCGATGGGAAGCCTCCCTGTCGGCACCGCACGAGAAACCCCTCGCGGGCAATTCGCGCTTATCGGTCGAGGCGGGCGTAGGATTGGCCGTCGCGCTGCTCCACCTTGATGCCGTCCAGGTCGTCGAGATAGGGCCTGAACTGCGCGTAGCCCAGATCGCGCAGCTTGAACGTGCGGAACTTGCCGCGCACGCGCTTGCCCAGCACGGACAGCGCGATCCCCTCCGGCTCGGCGGCGGCCACGGTCTGGCGGATGAACGCCTCGGGGTCGGACGGGGCAGCGGCGCCTTCGGCGACAGCCTTCGCAGTCGCTTTGGCTGGACGCTTCGGTGCGCGCTTCGCGGGCGCTTCGGACTCCCGCTTCGGCGCTTCCCCGACGGGCTCCTCCTGCGTCGCCGTAGCCTCGGCGACCGGCTGCTCGGCCTTGGGGGCCTTCGCCCTCGCGGGCTTGCGCTTCGGCTTCGCAGCGGGCTTCTGCTCCTCGGTTGGCGCGGCGGCCTGGGCAGGCACCTCGCCGTCCGAGCGCTCACCCTTCTCGGTCTGCTTCTTCCCCGCCTGCTTGCGCCCTTCCGAGCCTCTCGAGCGAGAAGCAGCCGCGCGCATGCGGGCGGCACGTCCGGGACGGTTGTCCGAGGGAGGCTGCTCGGCAGGCTCGGCTTCGACGACAGGTTCGGCCAGACGATCATGCTGCTCGCCTGCGGGCTCCGCTGAGAGTTCCGGTTCCTGAACCGGCTTCTCCTCGGTAGCCTCGGATCCCTGCTGCGCCGCGACCTGATCCTTGCGACGACGCGGCTGACGGCGCGACGCGGGCTTCTTCTCGACCGGCTTCGCCTCAGCGGCGCCCTGTGCGTCCGTCGATCCTTCAGATTCTGCAACCGGCGCGTCTTTCACGTCGTCGGCCTGCTTGGTCTCGGGTGCCTGCTCTGCCTCCGGGGAAGCGTCCTTCGGAGCGTTCGCACCCTCAGCCAGCACCACGGCCACCGAGCTGCCGTCCTTGATGATCTGCACGCTGGCGAACTCGTCGAGCAGCTTCGACAGCAGGTTCGTGCCGTAGCTGCGCACGTCGAAGTCGGGGTAGCGCTTCAGCAGACGGCTGCCCACCTCTCCGAGCCCCGTCGACTTGCCGTTGTTCTGGTTGTCCGTGATGATGTTCACCACGGCCTGCTCGATCTCGTCCTTGCTCATGGTGGTGGTTCCAGCGCCCTGGCCGTTCGACGACGAGCCCTGGTCGTGACGGTTCCTGTTGCGTCCGCCCGACTTGCCGCCCGTGTCGCCCAGCAGAAGCTCCAGCGTGGTGAAAATGTCGCATGCCTTTCTGAACGGCGTGGGCGTCTTCTTCTCGCCCATGCCGATGACCGTGAGGCCGCTTTCGCGGATACGGCTGGCCAGACGCGTGAAATCGCTGTCGCTCGACACGATGCAGAAGCCCTCCACCGAGCGCGTGTACAGGATGTCCATGGCGTCGATGATCATGGCCGAGTCGGTGGCATTCTTGCCTTGAGTGTAGCCGAACTGCTGGATGGGCGTGATGGAGTTCTCCAGCAGCGCGTCTTTCCACTTGGCATGGAGCGTGAGCGTCCAGTCGCCGTAGATGCGCTTGTAGGTGACGGTGCCGTACTTCGACAGCTCGTCGGTGATGGGCTTTATATATTTCGCCGACACGTTGTCGGCATCGATCAAAAGTGCGAACCGCTTTTCAGACGATTGCTTGATATCCACGTAGTGCTCCTCATTCCGATTGCGGGAGGGCCGGATGCCCTGCCCCTCGGGCGTCGACTCTTCTTCGGGCGCCGCGCTAGGCAGCCGTTTTCGACGTCTTGGATGATTCTATACTACTTGAAAGCAAGCGATCGACAGGCGTTTGCAAAATGGTTGATACATTTTGCTCATATTCCTCTTGCACTCCCGGTAGAAAATCCGTATACTACCACCTTGCGCCTTGGTGGGTGTAGTTCAGTCGGCTAGAACGCCAGATTGTGGCTCTGGAGGTCGTGGGTTCGAGTCCCATCATCCACCCCAGCGCGAGTTTGAAAAAAGTACTTGCAATTGCTGGAAACATGCTTTAAAATAATCCAGCGCTTTGCGCACTTGGAACTTTGACATAGGCGTTATTTCTGGACTGTTAGCTTAGTTGGTAGAGCAGGGGACTCTTAATCCCAAGGTCCGGGGTTCGAGTCCCCGACAGTCCACCATTTGAATTCTAAAGGTCAGACATCATGTCTGGCCTTTTTCATTTTCCCCCTTCTCCTCTGAATTGTGGGCACCTTGTGTATGATGGCGGAAGCATCTGCGACAAAACGCTCCTTCGCGCGTGTTGGTAGCGGAAAGGAGATGGGATATGGATGTAGGTTGCGAGGCTCTGGGAGCCGGAACGTCCCGGAGCGACCGTCCGCTTGCTGCAGCGAACGGACGAAAACCGCACGCTGGCCAGCCGAGCGGAACCGTGCACGTCCTCGACGCCGTGGCGCTCGAAAGCGCCATGGAGCGCTGGGGCGACACCGTGCTTCGCTTGGCTACCAGCCGCATGGGCAGCGTCGCCGACGCTGAGGACGTGTTTCAAACCGTGTTCATGCGCCTGCTGCAATCGAGAGAGCGGTTCACCGACGACGAGCATCTGAAGGCGTGGCTTCTGCGCGTGACGATCAACTGCTGCAACGACGTGCACCGCAGCCCCTGGAGCAAGCGCCGCGCCGAGCTTGACGATGCCACGCTGTCCACGTTGCGCGCCTCCGAGCTGGACGAGCCGGGACGCGAAGCGCCCGACGACGCTTTCGGCAACCGCAACCTCGAGCCCGGCGACTTGGCCGCGGCTCTCGCCCGCCTCACGCCCCAGCAGCGCACCGCCGTGCACCTGTTC
>NZ_DBFEGU010000135.1:0-1204 GCF_048329335.1 Eggerthella sp.
TTCGAGGGATCCTCGGTCACCTTGTACAGGTCGGCATCGTCCCACTCCTTTTGCCAGCGGGGTTCGATCTCGTGCGGGTTGTACGGTTTCATGGTCATTGGTTTTCCTCGTCAGGCCGTCGCCCGCCCATGCGCGTCCGCACGGGTGGGCCAATTGTTCGCGAATGTTCCTATTATAGTGATATTGTCCGATGCGCGAAATGGCGGCTTTCACATCCACCCGAAAACCGCCGGGATTCGAAAGCTCGATGCACTCCGGCGTGCGCAACACGACAAGACCTCGTCGTCCATGGTGGTCCGCATTCGTCAGGCAGTTCACGAGAACCTCTCGCAAAGCTTTGCGCGCAGAGGAGTCATCAATTCGAGTCAAAACCGTTTGTTTGATTATTTGAGGTTATGCATGGCTATTTCTGAACGAATACATAGCAATCGTCGGTCGACCGAGCGGGATCGAACGCGTAGCCGAGCGCATCGAAGGCTTGCAGGTCGGCAGGTTCTTTAATGGCGTTCTCGGCGCACCAGCGCACCATGGTACCGCGCGCGGCTTTCGCGGCGGTGGAGCGCTGCACGAGGCGATCGCGCGCGTCGACGGTGCCGAACAGGCAGGTGAGCACTCTTGCCCCGCAGCGATCCGCAGAGGGAACGACGGCCTTCGCGTATTCCACCGATGCCAGGTTCACGATGACGTCCGTTTCGGCCGCGAGCACGCGGCTCAGGCTGTCGCCCCAGAACTCGTAGAGATTGCGCGCGCCGTCCACCGCGAGCTTCGCCTGCATTTCCAGGCGGTACGGCGCCACGCCGTCGAGCGGGCGCACCACGCCGTAGAGCCCCGAGAGGATGCGCAGATGCTCCTGCAGGTAATCCAACTGCTCCATCGTCATCACCTGCGGCGCAAGGTTCTGGTACTGGATGCCCTCGTAGGCCAGCACCGCCGGCGTCAACGCGCCGGAGCGCACGTCGAGCGTGCGGAAGCGTTCGAAGTTGAGTTCGGCCAGCGCGTCGCTGCACTGCCACAGCGCCTTCTCCTCGTCGTACGAGAGCGCCCGCACCGCATCGGCCAGACGCGCAGCCCGATCCGCGAACATCGGCAGATCGCGCCATCCAAACGCATCGTCGACCACGTTCATCTTCTTAGCAGGAGAAACGATGAACCTCATATCCCACCTCACCTTGCATCCAGTTTCAGCAACACCGTTGTGCGGTAC
>NZ_DBFEGU010000136.1:0-4955 GCF_048329335.1 Eggerthella sp.
GGGCTTGTTCGGCTGGAACGTAACGGACTGTAAGATTTGCTTTGAATACGGGCTTTATTACAGTCCGGTCAGCACGCCGGCGGACTTCCGCTCATTGGCCCCGATTGTATTGGAACAGGCATTGAAGGAATCAGGGACGCAACTGCTGGAACCTTATCTCTCCTTCACCCTCTATGCGCCCCGGGAATATCTTTCCAGGGCTTATCATGATGCACCGAAATACTGTGCCACCATCGAAACGGTCCAGGTAAAAAAGGATGAAGTTGTCTTTACTGGCGAGATTCCCGCCCGCTGTATACAGGCATACCGTACTGATCTGGCCTTTTACACCAACGGGCAGAGCGTATGCCTTACAGAACTGAAAGGGTATCAGGCCGCTGTCGGCAAGCCAGTCATCCAGCCCCGCCGTCCAAACAGCCGCCTGGACAAGGTGCGCTATATGTTTCAGAAGATAATGTAACGTCTTGCGCAATGCAAGCGTTCAGGACAAGCTCTTATAACCGGCGCGGCATACCGGTTAAACGGAAACGAGCGCACTCCATGTCGGACGACAGCGGGCCCGCGCGATTGCGCGGGCCCGCATGGCAGAACCGGGTTTCGACGAGGACGTTAGTCTTCCTCGGGCACCATCTCGCTGACGGAGGCGTTCGTGATCAGAATCAGCGACGCCACAGAAGCGGCGGCCTGAAGCGCCGTGACCGTAACCTTCGCCGGGTCGGCGATGCCACGGCCGATCATGTCGCCGTACTCGCCAGTCATACAATCCAGACCCTGGCCCAGCGGCAGCTCCTTGACCTTCTCAACGGCCACGTCGCCGCGATAGCCCGCATTCTCCGCCAGAGCGCGCAGCGGCACCTCCAGCGCCTTGCGCAGAATGTCGATACCCAGCTGCTCCTCGGCGTTCTCGCATACGAGGCCGTCCAGCGCGGACGCGGCCTGCAGCAGCGCCACGCCGCCACCGGCCACCAGGCCCTGCTCTGCGGCCGAGCGGGTAGCCAGCAAAGCGTCCTGGATACGGCTGCGGATCTCGTTCATCTCGGACTCCGTGGCGGCGCCCACTTCCATGACCGCGATGCCGCTGGACAGCTTGGCCAGACGCTCGCGCAGAACGTCGCGGTCGTAGTCGATCTTCTCCGTTTCGATCTGCGCGCGCAGCTGATCGCAACGCTGCTCGATAGCCTCGGGCTTGCCCTTGCCGCCCAAGATGGTGGTACGGTCCTTGGTGATCTGCACGCTGGCGGCGCGGCCGAGCATGCTCTTGCGCGCATCGGCCAGCGTCAGGCCGCGATCAGGCGTGATAACTTCGCCGCCGGTGAGGATGGCCAGATCCTCGAGCTCAGCCTTGCGTCGATCGCCCAGAGCCGGCGCCTTCACCGCAACGCTGGTCAGCGTGCCGCGACGGCGGTTCATCAGCAACGTGTTCAGCGCCTCGCCACGCACGTCTTCAGCGGCGATCAGCAACGGATGACCGGACTGCATGACCTCTTCCAGCACGGGCACGATGTCTGCGAAGTTGTCGCCCAGACGCTGGTCGGTCAACAGGATGTAGGGCTCGGTGAGCTCGCCTTCCAGGCGCGCCGGGTCGTCGGCCATGTACGGGGAGATGAAGCCGTTATCGAACATCATGCCCTTGAGGATCTTCACCTCGATGCCGAAGTTCTGAGACTTCTCGACCGAGATGACGCCGTCACGGCCGATGGCATCCATAGCCTCCGCGATCTTCTCGCCGATCTGGCGGTCGCCTGCGGAAACCGTCGCGATCTCGGCGATCTGCTCACGCGTGGTAACCTCGACGGCGTTCTCGAGATCCTCGTCGGCCACCACGTCGGCAGCGCGCTGGATGCCGCGGCGCAGCGCCAGCGGATCGGAACCGGAGATGACGCAGCGTACTCCCTCGCTCACGATAGCGTCGGAAAGGATGGTCGCCGTCGTGGTGCCGTCGCCCGCGTCGTTGTTCGCGGCGATGGCGGCCTCGCGCACGATCTTCATGCCCATGTTCTCGATGGGATCTTCAAGATCGACATTGGCGGCCACCGTGGCGCCGTCGTTGGAAACGTTGGGCTTCTCGTGCTCCTTCTGCATGGCGACGTAGCGCCCCTTCGGGCCGATCGTCACCCTCACGGCGTCGGCCAGCTTGTTGACGCCGGCAGCCATCTTCGTACGGGTTTCGTTGTCGAACGCAATGTCTTTGGACATAGTCTGGTTCCCTTCTCATCGGTGTGCGGCGCTTCGCCATCACCGCGCGCACGATAGGCGCCTCTGCCGCTCGGCTGAAAAACCACTGACCCGAGCATGCGGAAGCTCATAAAAATCACTGTCGAAAAAGTTAGCACTCTTTTGCTTCGAGTGCTAGTCATAACAAGCTTTTTCCTCGTGACGAATGGAAAGCAGCGCTGTTTTGAAGGGCTTCGAACCTCTTGCCAATCGGAAGGCTCAGCACCGAAGCCTCGAAAGCGGCACCCAGAAACATGCTTCTGCCTAATGCGCCGCGAACGCCGATGCTCTACAATCAGGAGCTGCGCGATGCTGGCCGAGCGTTCAACTCGAAGCCGTTTCGCACCGCGCCGCCGAAACAGCACGACGCGAAGGAGCGCCTCCATGGCAGTGATCGATGCCCATGCTCACATATATCCCAACAAGATCGCCTCGCGAGCGGTCGACGCCGTGGGCGACTTCTACCTCATCGACATGTTCGGCGAAGGCACGGTGGAGCACCTGCTGTCCGCGCAGCAGCATGCGCCCATCACGCACTTCATCGTGCATTCGGTGGCCACGACGCCGGGCAGCGTGGAGTCCATCAACAACTTCATCGCCGAGCAGTGCCGGCAGCATCCCGAGTTCATCGGGTTCATGGCTATGCACCAGGACTATCCCGAGCCCGAGAAGGAAATCGAACGCGCCATCGGCCTGGGACTCAAGGGCATGAAGCTGCATCCCGACACGCAGCACGTGAACATGGACGACCCGCGACTCATGAACGTGTACGAGATGATAGAGGGGCGCCTGCCCATCGTCATCCACACGGGCGACTACCGTTACGACTACTCGCATCCGCGCCGCCTGATGAACGTGCTGAAAACGTTCCCCGACCTCGTGGTGGACGCGGCGCACTTCGGTTGCTGGTCGCGCTATGAAGTGGGCTACGACATCCTGCATAACGCCGACAACCTGTTCGTGGACGCGTCGAGCTCCCAGTTCTTCCTGGGGCAGCGCCGCACGGTGGAGCTGGCGCGCATGTGGGGCACCGACCGCATCATGTTCGGCTCGGACTACCCCATGTGGAGCCCTGCGGCGGAATACGACCAGTTCGTCACCGCCGGCTTCTCGGAGGACGAGCTGGAGAACATGCTGTGGCACAACGCCGAGCGTTTCGCCGGCGTGAAGGTGGGATAGCGCACGCAACAAGAAGCCCCGCCATTGCTGACGGGGCCTGAAGTCGTTTAGCTTTCGTCGCTTTCCGGAGCGTGCTCGAGCACCACCCGAATCTTGTCGATGCGGTGGCGGTCCATGTCGACTACGGTGAACGTGGCCCTGTCGTCGCCGTCCTCGATGGTCACGGAATCGCCCTCGTCGGGGATACGGTCGAACACGGTGAGCAGCAGGCCGCCCGCCGTCTCGCATTCCTCGGACTCGAGAGGCTCGAAACCGATGAGCTCGCCCACCTCGTCGATGGGAAGCGAGCCGTCGATGAGGTAGCTGCCATCGTCCAACTGCACGATCTCGTCCGAGCCGCCATGCGCGTACTCGTCGTCGATGCGGCCGACGATCTGCTCCATGATGTCGCTCATCGTAACGATGCCGGCCGTGCCGCCATGCTCGTCGATGACCACGGCGATTTTCGTGCGCTTCTCCTGCAGCGTTTGCAGCAACTTCGCGATGGGCACGCCTTCGGGTACGGCCTGGATCATGCGCACGCGCAGGTCGTCGACCGTCGCGTCCTTAGGCATCGTGTAGAGGTCCTTCACGTGCACGAAGCCGACGATGCGGTCCTTGCTGCCGCGGCACACCGGGTAGCGCGTGTACTTGTACTGCAGCACGGTCTGGAGGCTCTCCTCCAGCGGATCGTCGAGGTCGATGCACACCACATCGGTGCGCGGCGTCATGATGGCCTCGGCGTCTTTGTCGCCCAGGTCGAAGATGTTGTCCACGTATTCGTTCTGCTCGGGGTCGATGAGTCCGCTTTCGGTGCTCTCGTCGATGAGCAGCTTGATCTCCTCGTCGGTGTACACCTCGTGTTCGTTGGCCACGTCGTGGCCCAGCATCTTCATGACGCCGTTCGTAATGCTGTTGAACAGCCACATGACGGGGTACGTGATGCGGTAGAACCACACGAGCGGCGTGGCCGTGAACAGGGCGTAGCGCTCGGTGGAGAAGATGGCCAGCGACTTCGGGATGAGCTCGCCCACCACGATGTGCAACGCGGTGATGATGACGAAACCGATGACGATGGAGATGCCGTGCGTGGCCGCCTCGGGCACGTTGAGTGCCTTGAACAGCGGTTCGAACAGGGCTGACACCGCAGGCTCGCCCAACCAGCCGAGGGCGAGCGAGGCAAGGGTGATGCCCAGCTGGCAGGCTGACAGGTAGGCGTTGACGTTGTCGGCGACGAGCTTGGTGTACTTGGCGCCCTTGCGACCCTCGTCCACGAGGATTTCGACTTGCGACTTGCGTACGCGCACGAGCGAGAACTCGGCGGCGACGAAGAACGCATTCATGAGCAGGAAAAACAGAACGAGCAGCAAACTGAGTGCTATGGGCATAATTGCGGATGGTCCTCCTTTATATGACTATTCGCCATGTAATCGTACGGCATCCGTCCATCTGGTCATACACCCGTTACCGGAAACCCGCAGGTTTCCACAAGTGGGGTTGAAGCCATCCGCCTATGGAGGAGCGACCCAGGAATCCAGAAGCCTCGCAAAGACGCATCATCGCCCCAAAAACACGCTCCAGCG
>NZ_DBFEGU010000137.1:0-2876 GCF_048329335.1 Eggerthella sp.
CTTCGACCGGGCGGAAGCTGCCGCGGCCGTGCGCCTGTCGGGTTTCGATATCCGCGACACGGCCGCATGGCTCGAATCGTACTATCTGGATCTGGCTGAAACCCAATAAAAAGCAAGGGAAGGTGCGAAAGCGGTGCAATACGAACAGGACGTGCTGAGGAAGCTGCAGCTTGCGGAATTGAACATCCTCCGCGACATCGATTCGGTATGCCGAGCCGAAGGCATACCGTACTTCCTGGAGTGCGGCACGCTTTTGGGCGCCGTGCGGCACGGAGGCTTCATTCCGTGGGACGACGACGTCGACGTGGGAATGCTTCGACCCGATTACGAGCGCTTCTTGAAGGTCGCTCCGAAAGCGCTCGGGCAAGGGTATGCGGTGTGCGAGCCTCGGACGAACCCTCGTTGCGCCGGCATGTTCGCGAAGGTGTGGAAGCGTGGTACGAAGTTCTTCACGGCGGAAACCATGGAGGCCGGAATCGACCAGGGCATCTTCGTGGACGTGTTCCCGTACGACGTCCTCCATTCCGATGAGGGCGTCGCCACTCGGCAGATTCGGCGATGTCGAGCATGGCAAAGCGCGTCTTACTTGCTGCATGCCCGGCATGTGACCGTGCCCCATAGCGGCATCCTCGGCGCGCTTGAAAGAGGTGCTTGCTCGGTTGCCCATGTGGGCGCAAAGGCGTTTTTGAGCCACGAGCGTGTCGTGCGGTCGTTCGAGGCTTGGGCGCTTCGAGGTTCGGAGCGCCCCGGCAGTGATTACATGAGCATGGCATACGTTACTGATTCGGCGTTTCCTGCGGACGAGCTTTCACCTGGTCGTGAGATGCTGTTCGAAGGGTTCTCGTTTCCCGTTCCCGCTCGAGCGGAGTCTTATCTTGAGAGGGTATACGGCTCGAGTTGGAGGGAATTGCCCCCGATTGAGGCTCGTCGCAACCATGCTCCAATTGAGCTCGACTTCGGAAGCGATTAGGCGCTGCGGATCGGAAGTTCCCGATAGGCTTATGTTCAAAACGTACAGACACTTTACAGTATTGAACAAATCGGCTATGCTTTCCTCTTCTGTTCGATAGGGTCGACGAGGAAGCGGAGCGTATGGTCGCGGCAATTTCACGAAGAAGGTTCTGCTGGATTGCCGCGGGCGCGCTAGCCGTCTTGGCGCTGCCCGGCTGCAGCTCGGCGAACGACGGCACCGTCGTCATCTACTCGTGTGCCGAAGGCGTGCGCAACGAGTCGCTGATCACGGCGATGCACGCGCGCTTCCCGGAGTACGACATCCGCCTGCACTACATTCCCACGGGCAACTGCGCCGCGAAGCTGAGGATGGAGGGTTCGCAATCGGAGGCCGACATCGTGCTTGACCTCGAAGGCGGTTACATCAAGCAGGTGTCGGAGTGGCTCGACCAGCTTCCCGCGCAGGATGCGAAGCGCTACTGCGCCGACCTGGTGGATCCCGACCATCGCTACTTTCCCTTCGCGCGTGAGAGCGCATGCATCGCCGTGAATGAGACGACGCTTTCCGCGCACGGCCTCGAGGCCCCGCAAAGCTACGAGGATCTGACCGATCCTCAGTACAAAGGGCTGGTTACGATGCCGAATCCAAAATCGTCGGGCACGGGCTATAACTTCGTCAAAAGTCTGGTGAACGCTTGGGGCGAGGACGAGGCGTTCGACTACTTCGACCGTCTGGCCGACAACGTGTACCAGTTCACCTCATCGGGATCGGGCCCGGTGAACGCGCTCGTTCAGGGCGAGGCCGCCATCGGTCTGGGCATGACGTTTCAGGCCGTGTCCGAGATCAACCAGGGCGTGCCGCTGAAGGTGCTGTTCTTCGAGGAGGGCGCGCCGTGGGCCGTATACGGCATGGGCATCGTCGAAGGCAAAGGCTCGCGCGCCGCCGTGCGCGAGGTGTTCGACTGGCTTTCCACCGAGGGCGTCAAGATCGACAACGAGACCTACGTGCCCGATCAGGTGCTCGCGGACTTCAAGGCCGAGATCCCGAACTACCCGACCGACATCGATTACGCCGACATGACGGGCATCACCGACCCCGACGAGAAGAAGAGGCTGCTGGGAAGATGGAAGTACTGATGACGAACGAATCGAAGGCGCCGGCCGCCGGCGGCGCGCCGAAGAAGCTGTCCGCGCGCGGCCTCGTGAAGCGCTTCGACGGTAAGGAAGTGCTGCACGCGCTGGACTTCGACGTGTTGGACGGCGAGTTCCTCTCCATCCTTGGCCCGTCGGGGTGCGGTAAGACCACCACGCTGCGCATCCTCATCGGCCTCTTGATGCCCGACGAGGGTACGCTCACGCTCGGCGGGCGCGACATCACCACGGCGCCTCCTGACGACCGCGGCATGGGCATCGTCTTCCAGAACTACGCGCTGTTCGAGAACATGACCGTGCGTGGAAACGTGGAGTATGCGCTGAAGTTCAAGCCCGAGCTGAAGGCGCGTCGTCGTGAGATCGCGCAGGGCGTGCTGGAGCAGCTGGGGCTTGCAGAGCACCTCGACAAGAGCGTGCGCCAGCTTTCGGGCGGCCAGCAGCAGCGCGTGTCCATCGCACGCACGCTGGCGCTGAACCCCGAGGTCATCCTGTTCGACGAGCCCATGAGCGCGCTCGACGTGGAGACGCGCCTGTCGCTGCGCCTCGAGCTCAAGCGCATCCAGCGCGAGTTCGGCACCACGATGGTGTACATCACCCACGACCAGGAGGAGGCGTTCGCGCTGTCCGACCGCGTGATGGTGATGGGCGAGGGCAGCATCCACCAGCTGGCCGCGCCCGACGAGATCATCGCCAACCCGGCCGACGACTACGTCGCCGACTTCGTGGTGAAGAACCTGCGGATCAAGATGGATTCGCTCGCCCGCTTCATGGAT
>NZ_DBFEGU010000138.1:0-1037 GCF_048329335.1 Eggerthella sp.
GGATCAGCGGGCGGGCCCACGTGGCATAGGCGCGCATGGACGACACGGCCATGTCGTGCAACGGCACGATGCGCTCCTTCGACCCCTTGCCGAACACCTTCACCTGCCCGCTTCCGAAATCCACGTTGGCCGCAAGCAGACCGGACGCCTCGGACACGCGGGCGCCGCATGCGTACAGGAATTCCAGCAGAGCGAGGTTCCGCGCATCCACGGACGACTGCTCGCGCTCGCGCCCGGCCGCGTCGCGCTTGCCGTACACCGTCAGCAGCTTCACCATGTCCGACGCCCGGATGACGTGCGGCAGGCTCTTCGGCTGTTTGGGCCCCTGCAGAATGCTCGCGGGGTCCTCGTCGGCGATGCCGGTGACGTTGAGCCAGCGGAAGAAGCTGCGCAGCGCCGACAGGCGGCGGTTCACCGTGGTGCGCGAGTACTGTGCGCGGTCGAGCTCGCCCAGGTAACGGCGCAACTGGCGATGCGTGGCAGCGAGGATGTCGATGCGCTCGCGGCACGCCCAACGCGCGAAGTCCATAAGATCGATGCGGTAGGCGCGCAACGTGTGCACCGAGGCGTTGCGCTCCACGCGCATGGCGTGGCAAAACGCGTCGATCAGCTCGACGATGCGCGGATCGCAGTCGAGAGGGTCGACGCGCAGGGACGACGAGGCACCGTCTGCAGTCATGAGGATGCCTCCGGCCAGCCGCCCGCGTCGGGCGCGAGGCCGCGCGCGGCCAGCTCGGCCTTGTATGCCGCGAGCGCCTCGGCGCCGCGCTCGGCGTAGGCGGCGTAGCGGTCGCGCTTGTTGCGGATGCGCTGCTCGAACGGGGGCAGGATGCCGAAGTTCACGTGCATGGGTTGGTAGTCCTTGACGGCGGGATCGGTGGCGTAAGCCAGAAGCGCGCCGAACGCCGTCTCGCGCGGGAGCGCGGGCGCCTGCGCGCCGCGAAGCTCAGCGGCCACGGCGAAGGCGACGTGGAGCCCCGAGCGGATAGCCTCGCAGTACCCTTCGGTGCCCGCGATCTGACCGGCAAGGTGCACCG
>NZ_DBFEGU010000139.1:0-16627 GCF_048329335.1 Eggerthella sp.
GGGGGGGTATGATTATCGCGCCAATCACTATTACTACGATTTCACTTCTCAGTTTGATCAAGTCGTTCGAATCGACAAAGCCGATATCTGCTTTGTCGGCGATAGCTTGACGCAACTCGGGCTCTGGAGTGAGTTCTTTCCTGGTTGCACGGTTATCAATAGGGGAATTGGAAGCGATGTTTCCGAAGGGGTGCTCAATCGTCTGGATTCCGTATCGGATTGCCGCCCAGATATTGTATTCCTTATGATCGGCGTAAACGACTTGGCAACGGGCGTTCCTGAAGCCACGACGGTTGCCAATGTCAAAAAGATCGTCGAATCGCTTTTGGTTAGCCTGCCTGACACGACGATAGTGATACAGAGCGTATTGCCAGCGGAAGACGTCGACGAAGTCGCGATCCTCCGGCTTAACGAGAGCTATGAAGAGATTGCTTCCGAATACGTCTCCGTTGAATACTTGAATCTCCATCCTTTGTTTCTTGTTGATGGAGAGCGCAACGCCGATCTTTATTCAGCCGATGGGGTTCACCTTGTAGGTGCCGGATATGAAACATGGTTGAATGCGTTGCTCGATTGCCCTGCGATAGAATGAGGTTAGATGCAGTAGATGTGAAGATGCCTCGCTCCAATAATGAAAACAGAAGCATGTTTCTGGTAAGGTCATCTCTCGCAACTTGAGGTATTCTCTTAATCATGAGTATCTGCTTCTTTGCAACATGAACTAGTCCGGTATAAGAGCATCTAGAAGAAGCGAGCAAGGTTTTAAAGAATCGAATTTGCGTCTTTTATAGCAGCTGCTGGCGAACTACGCGGACGTGTCCCAGAACATAATGGGGGCCGTCGTGGACGCGAACCGCACGCGCAAGGACTTCGTGGCCGACGAGGTGCTGGCGAGAGTGGCGGGCGTCAAGAGCCCGGTCGCGGGGGTCTACCGTCTCACCACGAAGACCGGCTCGGACAACTTCCGCGCCTCTTCCGTGCAGGGGATCATGAAGCGCGTGAAAGTGAAGGGCGTGTGCGTGGTCGTGTACGAGCCGACGCTCGACGCCCCCGACTTCTTCGGCAGCGAGGTCGTTCGCGACCTGGCTTCGTTCAAGGAGCGCTGCGATCTCGTCGTGGCCAACCGTTGAAGCGACGAGCTGTCCGACATTGCCGGCAAGGTGTACACGCGCGACTTGTTCAGACGGGATTAGATCCGGTCTTCCGACACTCGCGACTACCTGATTTTTCGCTTGCATTATGCAATTTACATGCGTATTGCATAAGCATCCTGGCTAGGTTTATCAGCTTTCCAAAAACCTCCTCACGACCTTGTTGAACTCCTCGGGGTTCCCCGCAGCCACGAAGTGATCCCCCTCCACGAAGGCCAGCCTTGCGCCTGGAATGTTCCTCGCGATCAACCTGGTATGCTCCTCTTTGATCATGTCCCTCGTGCCGGCTACCACCAGTGTCGGCACCCTCAGCTCGGCTAGCTCCTCCGGGGCGATGTTCGGGTCGTTCACCATGAGGCTCAGCATTTCGGCTTTGCGGTGCGCGCGGACGCTCCAGCGCGCGAAGAGCGACGCCGCCCCGTAGCCCGCCACGATGGGCAGCTGCACCGACGGCTTCACGCCGCCGCCGTCCAGGTTCGCCCCGTTCAACACGAGCTTGCCCACGCGCTCGGGATGTGCGAGAGCGAACGCGAGCGCGATATTCCCTCCGTCCGAGAATCCCAGCAGATGCGCGCGCTCGATGCCTTGCCCGTCCATGAACGCCAGCAGGTCGTCGGCGAACTGGCGGATGGTGAAGGGCGCCTCCCCGCGCGGCGAGCGACCGTGCCCGCGCGTGTCGAGCGCGATCACGCGGAAGCGCGACGCGAACGCGTCCATCTGTCGCTCGAAGTACGAGCCGTCCTCGCCGTTGCCGTGCAGCAGGATGAGCGGCTCGCCGGTTCCTTGCTCACGGTAGTGCAGGTCGACGTCCATGCGGGCTCCTTTTCTTTCGCCGGGCGGCTCCCATTCTACTCCCTTGCAGTTGCGGAAATCTCCTGCCACGCTGCGGCGACGGGTCGGAATCGGATTGCGGTGGACGCAAAACGGCACCCATGACAATTTCAGCAGCTTAGTCGGGCGGGAAAGGGCATGCTCGATCTTCGCCACCTGGGCTTATGCGATCTGGTTACATGCTGCGATGCATCGGAAGCGCTCCAAGATTGTCATGGGTGCCGTTTTGCGTCCAAATCGTGATTGTCCCAGCTTGGCGCGCGGCTGTGCTACACTTTCGAGCCGATACCACCTGAAAAACGACGGACGAGGAGGCACCGGTGCCCACGGCACGCAACACCACTGCCGCGGCGGAAGCCGACGGCCTGCGCATCGACGAATCCGAGCGCAAGAGTTGGACCAGCATCGCATTCATCCGCGCGGGCGGCATGTTCAGCGCGCCGACGCTCATGGTGGGCGCGGCACTGGGGTTGGGGCTCGCGCTCAGCGGCGCGGCGCTGGCCACGCTCGTGGGATTCGGCTTCATCGTGGCGTACATGTGCTTCGTGTCCATGCAGGCCTCCGACCTGGGGCTTCCCACAGCTTCGCTCGCGGCCCCCGCGCTCGGGCGCACCGGCGCGCGCTACCTCGTGTCGCTCATCGTGGGCGTCGTCACCATCGGCTGGTTCGGCGTGCAGACAGCCGTGTGCGGCGCCTCGCTGGCGCTCATGCTGGCCGACGTGTTCGGCTTGGCCGTGCCCGTGTGGGCGTGTTCGACGGCGCTCGGCGCCCTCATGCTGGCGACGGCGCTCGTGGGCTTCGACGGGCTGAAATGGGTGAGCTCCGTCGCCGCGCCGCTGCTGGTGGCCATCTGCCTGTACGGCGTGGGCGCTTCGGTGGCGCAGACCGGCAGCCTCGACGCGCTGTTGGGCTACGTGCCGCTGCCCGCCGACGCCATCGGCCTCATCGCGGGCGTCAACATGGCGGTGGGGCTGTTCGCGTTCGCGGGCGCCACGGCCGGCGACTTCGCCCGCTTCGCGCGCACGCGCAAGGACGCCGTGCTTTCGTGCGTCGTCGGCGTCATCCCCGCAGCGCTTGTGGCGCTGCTGGCCGGCGCGGCGCTGGCCATCGTAACCGGCCAGGGCGACATCGCGCGTATCATGAACTCCATCGGGCTGCCCGCGGTAGGCCTCATCGCGCTCGTGCTGTCGGCGTGGACGGTGAACGCGAGCAACGTCTCCTCCGCCGGGCTCGGCTTCGCGGTCATGCTGGGGAAGGGCGAGGGCGGCAGCAAGCTGACCACGGCCGTCTCGGGCGTTGCGGGCATCGTGCTGGCGGTGGGCGGCATCCTCGGGCAGTTCGAGGCGTTCCTCACCGTGCTGTCGGCTTGCGGCCCCGCGCTGGCCGGCGTGATGGTGGCGGACTACTGGCTGGTGCGCAAGGGCCGCCCGGCGAACGTGCGCGTGCCCGACGGCGTGTCCGCGGCGGGCGTGGCAGGGCTTGCGTGCGGCATCGCGGTGGCGCTCGTCACGGGCGGCACGTTCGCGCTGGTGCCGGGGCTGGAAGCGCTCGACCTGCCGTTCTTCGTCGGGCCGGTGAACGGCATCGTCGTGGCGATGGCCGCCTATGCGCTGTCCTACCGCCTGACGGGCGGCGAGCGCTTCGCGGGGCCCGTCGCGTTCAAGCGACCCGCGGAATCGGCTATCATGAACCAGGTCACACTCGACGCTTCGGAACGCGCACAGGAAGGACAAGCATGAGAAAGATCGGCATCCAGGAAATCGAGGACATCGCGCTGGGCGCGGCGCTCCTCGGCGCCGGCGGGGGCGGAGATCCCTACATCGGCAAGCTCACGGCCATCGGCGCCGTGAAGGAATGCGGCGAGGTGGAGCTGATCGGCATCGACGAGGTGCCCGACGGCGCGTTCATCATGCCCGCCGCATCCATGGGCGCACCCACCATCCTTGCCGAGAAGGGCGTGGGCGCCAACGAGTTCGCCAAGCTGTTCGATATGGTGTCGCGCTACTACGGCAAGCCCATCTACGCCACCATGCCCATCGAGGCCGGCGGCGTGAACTCCATGCTGCCCATCGCCGCGGCCGCGCGTCTCGGCATTCCCATGGTGGACGTGGACGGCATGGGCCGCGCATTCCCCGAGCTGCAGATGGTCACGTTCACCATCGGCGGCGCGTCGGCCACGCCCATGGCGTTCATCGACGAGAAGGGCAACTCCGGCATCCTCGATACCATCACGAACAAGTGGACCGAGGACATCGCCCGCGCCGCCACCATGACCATGGGCGGCACGCTGACCATCGCGCTGTTCTGCATGGACGTAGACACCTGCAAGCAGTACGGCGTGCACGGCATCGTGACGCGCTCCGAGGAACTGGGCCGCGCCATCCGAACGGCGAAGGACGAGGCGGCTGCGGCCGGCCTCACGCCCGAGGGGTTCTTCCTGAAGTTCACGGGCGGTCACAAGCTGTTCAAGGGCAAGATCTCCGACGTGCTGCGCGAGACGCGCGGGGCGTTCAACTTCGGCCGCGTGGTGCTGGAGGGCATCGGCGAGGACCGCGGCAGCCAGGCGTTCGTCGATTTCCAGAACGAGAACCTCAGCTGCGTGGTGGACGGCCAGATCAAGGCCACCGTGCCCGACCTCATCTGCCTCGTGGACCCCGACACGTTCACGCCTGTTCCCACCGACGCGCTGAAGTACGGCAAGCGCGTGCTGGCCGTGGGCCTGGAGTGCTTCCACCTGTGGCGCACGCAGGCGGGTCTCGACCTCGTGGGGCCGCGCTACTTCGGCATCGATACCGACTATATCCCCGTCGAAGAGCGCAGCGCGCGGAAGGAGGCGTAAGGCCATGTACAAATTGGGCATCGACGTGGGCGGCACCAACACGGACGCCGTTTTGATCGACGAGAACCTGAACGTGGTGGCGGCGGTGAAGAACCCCACGTCGGACGATATCTACACGGGCATCATGGGCGCGGTGGACGCCGTGCTGGCCGACAGCGGCGTGGACCGCGCGCAGATCGCGCAGGCCATGCTGGGCACCACCCAGTGCACGAACGCCATCGTAGAGCGCAAGGACCTTGCGCCTATCGCCATCCTGCGCATCGGCGCGCCGGCCACGGTCGGCATCCCGCCGATGGTGGACTGGGCCGACGATATCGCTTCGGTGTGCGTGGACTCGCTCATCATCGAGGGCGGCTTCGAGTACGACGGCAAGCGCCTGGCGGAGTTCGACGAGGCCGCGTGCCGCGCGTTCTTCGAGGGCGTGAAGGGCCGCGTTGAGGCTGTGGCCGTGTCCAGCGTGTTCTCCACCGTGCGCAACGACGACGAGCTGCGCGCCGCGACCATCGCGCGCGAGGTGCTGGGCGAGGACGTGCACGTGTCCATCTCCAGCGAGATCGGCTCGATGGGCCTGATCGAGCGCGAGAACGCCACCATCTTGAACGCGGCGCTGTACGACGTGGCGCGCAAGTTCACCGAGGGCTTCGCGGCCAGTCTGGCCGACAAGGGCGTGACGAACGCCGAAGTGTACCTGTCGCAAAACGACGGCACGCTCATGACCATGGAACACGCGCGCCGCTATCCCATCCTCACCATCGCGTGCGGGCCGACGAACTCCATCCGCGGCGCCAGCTACCTGTCGCGCCGCGACGACGCCATCGTCATCGACGTGGGCGGCACCACCACTGACCTGGGCGTTCTGTCGCACGGCTTCCCGCGCGAGAGCGGCGTGGCGGTGACCATCGGCGGCGTGCGCACGAACTTCCGCATGCCCGACGTGGTGTCCATCGGCCTGGGCGGCGGTTCCATCGTGCGCGTGGCCGATGACGGCAGCGTCACCGTGGGGCCTGATTCGGTGGGCTACGCCATCACCGAGCGCGCGCTGGTGTTCGGCGGCGATACGATGACGGCCACCGACATCGCCGTACGCCTGGGAATGGCTTCGGTGGGGGATCCCTCGCTCGTGGCGGACATCTCGCAGGACGTGGCCGAGCGCGCGATGGCCGTCATGCGCGCGATGGTGGAGGACGCCATCGACGTGATGAAGGTGTCCAGCGATCCTATCGACGTGGTGCTGGTGGGCGGCGGTGCCATCGTGCTGCCGCACGAGCTGGCCGGCACGGCCGAGGTGGACGCGCCCGAGCACGCGGGCTGCGCGAACGCCATCGGCTCGGCCATCTCGAAGGTCAGCGGCGCGTACGAGGCGTTGGTGGACTACGATGTCACGCCGCGCGACGAGGCGCTGGCCGCGGCGCGCGCAGCGGCCATCGAGGCGGCCGTGGAGGCCGGCGCCGTGCGCGACACCGTGGAGATCATCGACGCCGAAGACGTGCCGCTGGCGTACTACCCGGGCCACACGAACCGCGTGAAGGTGAAAGCCGCGGGCGACCTGGCGTAGTTCGGGTTCCGAGCATCGCGCCTTGCCGAGCGCGGCCGTCAACGCGACGGCCGCGCTTCTTTTCCCAGTCGATCCGTTGGCGTTCGCTTGTGTTATCATACGACTAGATGATACTTTGACAGGAAGGTTGGGGCGCGTGTTCGAGACGTTGCGGGTGAACGATACGTCGGGCGTTCCCGTGTGGATCCAAATCCGCAACCACATGATCTTCCTCATCAGGTCAGGGCACTTGAGGCCGGGGGATACGTTGCCTACGGTGCGCGAGCTGGCTATTCAGCTCGGGGTAAACTACAACACCATCCATAAGGTGTATCAGGATCTGGAGACCGACGGACTGATCTTGTCGGGACGCGGAAAACGCTCGACCATCGCGGAAATCGATCGGGAAGCGCTCAGCCTGCCCGATTCGCCTGTAGACGTGGTGATCGAGGAATTGGTTCGCGTGATACGGGAGACGGGGGTTTCCCGCGCGGACGCGATGGCGCGGATCGAGGAAGCGTTCGCGAAGCTCGAGGATCGATAGGGGAGAGCCATGGGCGAGAAGAAGTCGTATTTCGACGAGCAGGACGAGGGAAGCGTCGACGACGCCGTCATTGCCACGGAGGCGCGGTTCGACGAGACGACGACCAGCCGCACGGGCGCGACAGCGCTTCGGTGGGTGCTGACGCTGATCGTGTTCTTCCTGTTCGCAGGCATGGCGTGGCTTACATGGTCGCTTGCGCCTGTCGTCGTGGGCGCGTTGGCCAGCGCCGTGCTGTTCAGCTGCATGCACGTGGTGCTGGAATGGGAGCGTTCGGTGGTGCTGCGCTTCGGCAAGTTCAACCGCGTGGCGGGTCCCGGCCTCATCTTCATGATCCCGCTCGTGGAATACTCGGCGGCCACCGTGGACATGCGCATGCGCTCGACGGCCTTCAAGGCCGAGCACGTGCTGACGGCCGACCTCGTTCCCGTGAACGTGGACGCCGTGCTGTTCTGGACGGTGTGGGATGCCGGGAAGGCGTGCTCGGAGGTGAAGAACTACGTCCGTCTGGTGTACTGGGCGGCGCAAACCACCCTGCGCGACGTGATGGGCGCGGTGAACATCGCCCAGCTGAGCACGCGTCGCGAGCAGATCGACCGTGAAGTGGCCGACATCTTGGAGCGCAAGACGAACGAGTGGGGCATCACCGTGGTGTCGGTGGAGATCCGCGACATCGAGATCCCCGACGAGCTGCAGGAATCGCTGTCGGCCGAGGCGCGCGCCGAGCGCGAGTACAACGCGCGCGTCATCCTGGCCGAGGTGGAGAAGGAAATCTCGGAGATGTTCGTGGACGCCGCGCGTACCTATGGTCGCGAAGATGCGGCGCTCCAGCTGCGTGCGATGAGCTTCGTCTCCGACAGCGTGCGCGAGAAGGGCGGTCTCGTGGTCATCCCCAGCGCGCTGTCCGAGGCGTTCGAGGGGCTGGAGAGCATCGCGAAGAAAGGCTAGCGCGCCGCCTGCGCATCCGTTCGCCTGAAGGGGCTCCGCCGTTGCGGAGCCCCTTTCGCGTGTGCGAGCTCGACGCATGCCGGTCGACCACGGTTTCATCTGCGCCCGGCAACGGCGCCGGGTATCTATACTCGAAAAAGGATCATAAACATGTAAGACAAGTATCACAAATTTGTATGATTTATGATACGATACGGGCGACGGGGGAGGGTCGTATCGTGCAGCGTTCCCGTCAAGGGAGGGGGCGATATTCCGTTCATTACCGTTTTGAAGGCAGAAGGCGAGCAAGCCTTTACGGTGAAGGCGGTGCGCGGGGATTTCCGCGTTGATCCGCACGAAACGAGCGAAAGAAAGGAAGGGGAATGAGAAAGAAGCTGATGGTGGTGACCGCGATGCTGATGGCGGGATCGCTGTTCGCCGCCGGTTGCGCGCAGCAAGGAGCCGCGGAAGGGGAGAGCTCTTCGACCGAGGTTCAATATCAGAACAGCATCGAGGAGGCCGAAGCGTATCTTGACGGGGTGAACGAGCGTCAGGACGAGCTGAACAAGGAGTACGCTCCCGAAATCCGCACCTTGGAAGACGGCACGAAGGTTCAGCGCACGCCGACCGAGTACCAGTGCTACCACTGGAACCGTCCGTACGAAGGCGGCACGTCATACAACAACTACTATCTCGATGCCGACAACCGCGGTTGCGGGGCTTGCCATGAAGATCTCGGCGACGCCCTGGCCAACATGGAGTACAGCCATCCGACCGTCTGGAACGACGCCCTCGGCAGCAAGATCACGGTCGACCAGTGCATGCTCTGCCATAGCGCAGACGACGGCTACGAGATGGGCACCGTCATGCACGGCGTCCACTACGGCGAACGCAACGGCGAGAACTTCGAGGAGCGTGGCGGCAAATGCATCAGCTGCCACAACATGACGGAGAACGAGCAGGGCGCCGAGCTTTGGGACGTGGTCAAGTACGACCATCTTGACGGCATCGTCAAGGTTCCCGACGTCCAGGGCGAGTTCGTGTTCGATCAGGACACCGTCGTGGCCCCCGAGGACATGTTCACCTACGACTGGATCCATTCCCGCTACGACAGCCTGATCCACATCATGGGCAAGAACGTGCTGGATACGGAGCTTCCGAAGGACTTCGTCGACAATTTCGAGATCACCATGGACGGCCTGGTGAACAAGCCGTTCACGGCGAAGCTGGCCGACCTGATCTCCGAAGCCGAGGCGGCCGGGGTCACCGTGACGAAGCTTTCGAAGATCCACTGCGTCGACAACATGCCCGGTGGCGGCGGCATCTCGAACGTCGAGATCACGGGCATCCCGCTGACCTGGCTCATCGAGAAGGCGGGCGGCGCGAGCAAGGACATCACCGGCGTGCTGTTCGATCGTCAGGAGTTCCGCACCAACGGCGCCCAGACGCACAGCAACCGCGGCGTTCCCGAGGCTTCGTTCGAAGACGTGTACCTCGTTTACGAGATCGGCGGCAAGCCGCTCGATCCCAGCCAGGGCAGCCCCTGCATCAACTGGGTCGAGAAGTGCGACGCCCAGTCGTACGTCAAGCAGTGCGTGGGCTACAAGCTGACCGACGAGGAAAAGCCGTGGGAAGACTGGATGATGAACGGTTTCAATTCGTACGGCGAGGGCCCCTACATCAACAAGCCGAATGCGACGGTGCTCAAGGTTCCCGAGGGCATGATCATCGAGACCGGCAAGCCCTTCACCTTCGAGGGATATGCGGACGCCTACGACGAGGCGGTGGTCAAGCTGGAGTTCTCCATGGACAACGGCAAGACCTGGACGCCGTACGATCTGGGCCAGACCGATCCTAGCAAGTGGGTGTACTGGCACTACACGTGGACTCCTGAAAGCGACGGCAGCTACGTGCTGATGGTGCGGGGCACCACCGATACCGGCCTCGTGGGAACCAACATCCAAAAGGTGATGGTGACCGCCAAGAGCAATGTGGAGGGATAGAATGAGATACGCTACTGGGGCAAAGATGCTGGGTTGTACCGTGGTGGGCGCGACCCTTCTGCTGGGAGGCGCGGGCGCTCTGGGAGGGCTCGACATGGCGATGGCCCAAAGCAGCCTGCTTCCCGTCGAGACGATGCAGCGCAACGCGGTGGACTACGACAAGGTTGCGAACGTCTCGGGCGACTTCACCTTCTGCCAGGACGTGGTTACTCCGGCCGACGAGGTGTTCAACCTGTTCGGCACGGCGACCACGGCCCTGTGCGCAAAGCCGGGCTACGCCTTCGACGCGGTCACCCATGAAAGCTATTACCTCAACATCGGCGGCAACGTCGAGAAGGTGTACACGGTGGGTCTCGACGAGATCGAGCGCATGGACTCCAAGATCCAGAAGATGCGCTGCACGTGCGGCATGAGCCCCGCCCTCGCCATGGCCAGCGTCAAGGGCGTCAAGGTGTCCGACATGCTGTCCATGACCGACATCGCCCCCGAGGTGAACACCATCACGTTCAAGGACAAGGACGGCTACGGCCTGCCCATGCCCCTGTCGTACGTGCTGGAGAAGGAAGCGCTGCTGGTGTACCAGATCGACGAGCAGAAGCTGTCCGAGGGCGAGCGCCTGCAGGTGTGGATGCCCGACACCGTGGCCAAGTACTTCACCCGCGCGGTCACCGACATCGAGCTGTCCGTTTCCGACGAGGTGCCCGAGGTGCAGGGCCCGGACGACGAGTACCGCGCCAAAGTGAACATCCTCAGCACGGTCGACGGCGGCTTCAAGGTGGGCGACATGGTCTCCTTCGAGGGCTACGCCGACGATTGCGGCGTCAAGGTTGCCTCCGTTGAGTTCTCGATGGACGGAGGGGAGACGTGGACTTCGTTCGACACCTCCTCCTCGAACGCCGAGGACTGGGTGTACTGGCACTTCGACTACGTGGCCGAGACGGCGGGCACCTTCAAGCTCGACGTCCGCGCGGTCACGGAGGACGGCACGGTCTCTCCCCTCGCCTCCAGCGTGGTGTTCGACGTTGAAGCGTAGGCTCGTCGTCACTTCGATCTTGAAAGCGAGTGTTTGAAATGGGAGAACATGTGAGCGTGACGCGCCGCACGCTGTTGCAGGCGTCGGCTGCGGGAACCTGCGCGCTCGTCCTCGGCGGCGTTGCCGCTTCCGGCGGCGAGGCGCATGCCCGCGAGGCCGACCAACGGCAAGACGGCGACGGCGCTGCGTACGGCTTCCTCGTCGCCCTCGCGCGATGCTCCGGATGCGGACGATGCGTCGAGGCGTGCAGGAAGGAAAACGATCTATCCGACGATACCCCTGACAGGAGAACGGTATCTTCGTTCAAGCGCCGAAGAGGGAGGAGCTTCTTCATCTCGACTTCGTGCATGCATTGCGAGGAGCCGAGCTGCATGAGGGTATGCCCGGCCGGCGCCATCTCGAAGGACGCCCATGGGATCGTGAAGGTGAATCCGGACGTATGCATAGGATGCAAGTACTGTTTCCAGGCGTGCCCGTACGAAGTGCCGAAGTACAACTCCGTTTCCATGGACAAATGCGATTGCTGCCAAGGGTCGGGGGTTGCAATAGGGGAGGATCCTTATTGCGTGCGCGCGTGCAAATTCGGCGCCTTGCAATTCGGGCCTTTGGATGAGCTGATGGAGCTTACGAACCATTCCGCGGTTCCCGTCGCGCAAGCGAACGGTCCCTCTTGCCTGGTGCTGGGAACGGAGAAGTAGTATGGAGCTGCAAACGATATGGAGTTGGCAACCCGCCCTGTACCTGTTCTTGGGCGGCATGGGCGCCGGCGCGTTCGTGATGGCGGCGGTGCTGTTCCTGATCGACCGGACGCGTCATCGCCTGATCGTGTGCGTGTCGATGTGGGCTGCGCTAGCCAGCCTTGCGGTGGGTCTGCTGTTGCTGCTTTCCGAGCTCGTCACGCCGCTGCGAGGCCTGTTGATGTGGCAGAGTTTCGGCCACTTCACCTCGTGGATGACCTACGGCGCCTGGGGCGCGTTCGCGGCGATGGCGGTGTTCGCGGTGTCGGCGTTGTTGGCGACGCGTCCGGTGGGCGTGTGGCTGGCGAAGAAGTGGAAGTGGTTCGAGAAGCGGGGCGTCGCGCTGCGGCGGGTGCTCGCGGTGATCGGCATCGTGCTGGGCGCGTTCGTGGCGGTGTACACGGGCATGCTGCTTATGGCGGCCGGCAGCGTTCCTCTGTGGAGCACTCCGTTGCTGCCGGCGCTGTTCACGGTGTCGGCCTTCGATACGGGCGTGGCGTTGGTGGAGCTGGTGGCGCTCGCGCTGTCGAAGAAGGATGCCCTTGCTCCCAAGGCGCGCGTGCTCATGGAGCGGATCGTCGTGGTGCTTGTGCTGGTCGAGATAGCGGTGTTGGCGGCGTTCTTTGCGGTCATGCTGGGAGGCGACGTCCAGACGGCGGTGGGCGCGACGGCTGCGGCTTCTGCGACGCTGCTGCTGACGGGCGATCTCGCAGCCTGCTTTTGGGCTCTGGTGGCAGCATGCGGGTTGGCGATGCCGTTGGCCATGGCCGTGGCGGGGCTTGTGCTACACAAGCGCGGCAAGAAGAAGCCCGGTATGAAGCAGCATGGCGGCGCGCTGATGGCGGCGGGCGCCGTGGGCGCTCTGATAGGCGGGTGCGCGCTTCGCTTCCTGATCCTCGCTGCCGGCATGCATGCCGACCTGGTTGCCGAAACGGTGATGAGCCTGATCGGATAGATGCGAGGACGGCCCTCCCTCGCCGTCTTTCGCAAGCGGGCCGGCAGCCCTTGGCTGCCGGCCCGTGTTTTCGAGGTCGCCCGCTGCTGCAAGGGGGCGGCCTGTTTGGTTTTGCGCGGGGTGTTTGCTTGTGGTAGGGTGGACGGGCGCGCATCGTTCGCGCGGACGAGGTGGAGTTTGCCGGTGAAAGGGGATGGCGGTGGCGCATCGGGTGGGGGAGCCTCTCGAGTTCGACGGGTACGTGGACGATTTCGAGCGCAATGTGTCCGCGATGCAGTTCTCGTTGGATGGCGGTGCAACCTGGACGACCTATCAGACGGCAGGCGCGGTCATCGACAAAGGCGTGAACTGGCATTTCGTGTATCGTCCGGAACGGCCCGGCCGCTATCTGCTGAAGGTGCGCGCGGTCGACGGCGACGGCACGGTATCGGATATCGTCGCGGAATACGCTTTCGAGGTAGAGTCGTGACGGACGCGAGGGCGGGCGCGCCTGCGGGCGCGGGCGCGCCGGGCGTCGCGTCGTTCGGCGGCATCCGCTTGCGCGCCATCGACGGGGGGCCGCTTGAGGGCGCGCGCCTGTTCCGGTCGGCTTCGCTTTCGCGCATCACCGAGCACGAGGCGGCGTTCGTCGTGGGCGGTTTGGGCGTTCGCTCTATCTACGACCTGCGTAACCGTTGGGAGGTGGCGTCCAGTCCCGAACCGCGTATCGTCGGCGCTAAAACGCTCGCATTCGAACCTTCCACCGATCGTGGACGTTCGGACGCGTCTCGCCGTCTGGTGGCCGGCGTCATCGGCGAGTACGGCCGTCCGGAAGAGCGCATGATCTGCAATTACCGGCGTTATGCGCGCGAGTTTCCCCTTATGGGAACCGTTCTGCGCACGATGGCCGCGGAACGCCTGCCTGCCCTCGTGCACTGCGAGCACGGCAAGGATCGCACGGGCGTGCTGTGCGCCGTGCTGCAACGCATAGCCGGATGCCCCGAAGACGACATAATGGCTGCGTACCTGGCCACCAACGAGGCGAACGCCGAGACGACGGCTCACGAGACGGCTCAGTTGTCGCAGGGGATGTCGGATGACGAGCGCGCGGTGTTGGCGTCGTTTTTAGAGGCACGGCCGACGTACTTGCGTGCGTTCTTCGACGAAGTCGAGGGGTGCGTCGGCGGGTTTCCGGCATACGTGCGTGACGCGCTGCGCCTGACGCCCGTTCAAGTTGCGAGCCTCCGCGCGCTGTTGGCTCGCTGAGCGCGGGCCGTTGCGGGGCGCCGCGCTCGCACCGGTTCCGCATGAAGCAGGCGCATTCCGGAAAGCGCTCTGGCACGGATCGCATGGTATGCACGATTTCAGGGCATTTTTTCGGGAATGGTTCGAGAAACTCCCAGCTCGCCTTTTTCTGTATGCTCGGCAAATCGTTCATAGCGCGCAATCTCTGCCAACAGCTTCGTGGGGAAAGGCGGGGCGATACGGAAAGCGCCAGGGCGCAATGGCGAGCCGGGCCGCCATTGCGCCCGCACCTCGGAGCCGCCTCGATGTGATGTCCGTCGTGGCGCTTGCGCTTCGGGGCAGCTGCCGGCTCGCGCTCGCTCCGCTTGCGCCGTCCGTCGCCGGTTCCCGATCGCAGGGGGTTCCGCTTTTCGGCGGCTGTGCTATACTGTCCCCGCGCTTTAGTACAGTAAAGTAGAAAAGCGGCCGAAGCGAAGGCGCCACCAGGGAAGGGAGCGCATCGGCCGGACTTGAGGATGATGGGAGATGCGATGAAGAAGAAACTCGTAGCGCTCGCGGCGGCTGTCGCCACGTTGGCGCTGTCTGCGGTGATGCTGGCCGGTTGCTCCGGCGGCGGAGATGCGCAGAGCGCCGACAGCGCGGCCACGGACGGCTCGTTCACGCTGGCGGTGGGCTTCGACCAGGGCTACCCGCCGTACGGCTACGTGGGCGACGACGGCCAGTTCACCGGCTTCGACCTGGAGCTTGCCAAGGCCGTGTGCGAGAAGAACGGTTGGGAGCTCAAGCTGGAGCCCATCGATTGGGACGCGAAGGACGCGCTCATCGGCAGCGGCACCATCAACTGCATCTGGAACGGCTTCACCATGGAGAACCGCGAGAACGACTACACGTTCTCGGAGCCGTACATGTACAACGAGCAGGTGGTGGTCGTGAAGAAGGACGGCGACGCGAAGAAGCTTGAGGATCTGGCCGGCAAGACGGTGCTGACGCAGGTCGATTCGGCGGCGCTGCACGTGCTGGAGGACGAGAAGGGTCAGAAGGCGCTGGCCGACACGTTCAAGGAGCTGCAGACCATCGGCGACTACAACAACGCGTTCATGCAGCTTGAGTCCGGCATGGTGGACGCCGTGGCATGCGACCTGTCCATCGCCAGCTACCAGATGGCGGCCAAGCCCGACACGTACGTGAAGCTGGGTGTGCTGGCTCCCGAGAACTACGCGGTGGGCTTCAAGAAGGGCGACACCGAGCTGGCCAAGCAGGTGACCGACGCCCTCAAGGCGCTTGACGAGGACGGCACCGTCAAGCAGCTGTGCGACAAGTACGCCGACCAGGGCATCACCTACGACAACTGGGTGCTGTAAGGTTCCGCCGGCCTGACGGCCGGCGGACCTGCTCGACGCTGCGGGCCGTTCGCGCACCGAATCTTCGCGCGATCCCGGAAGCTCGCGTACCGCAGTACGCTTCGCCTCCGCGATCCCCCGAATCTTCGGCACGGGAACGGCCCTCGCTGACGTTACTGAACCTGTTATGTTTGAGAAAGGCCGAACATGGAATTCGCTACCATGATGGAGCTTCTGCTCTCGGGCTTGGCGTTCACGTTGCAGATATTCGTCACCACGCTCATCGGCTCGCTGCCGTTGGGCGTGCTGGTGGCGTTCGGGCGCATGAGCCGGTTCAAGCCGGTCGCGCTCGTTACGCGCTTCTACATCTCGGTGATGCGCGGCACGCCCCTCATGCTGCAGCTCATGGCGCTCATGTTCGGCCCGTACTACCTGTTCGGCCTGCAGATGGGCAACGATTGGAAGTACTGGGCGTGCTCCATCGGCTTCATCATCAACTATGCGGCCTACTTCGGCGAGATCTACCGCGGCGGCATCCAGTCTATCCCGCGCGGGCAGTACGAGGCGGCCGAGGTGCTGGGCTACTCGCGGTTCCAGACGTTCATGAAGATCGTGCTGCCCCAGGTGGTCAAGCGCATCCTGCCCGCCATGAGCAACGAGATCATCACGCTGGTGAAGGACACCTCGCTCGCGTTCGTGCTGGGCATCATGGAGATGTTCAGCCAGGCGAAGGCCATCGCCGCCTCGCAGGTGAGCATGCTTCCCTACGTCATCGCGGGCGTGATCTACTGGGTGTTCAACTTTATCGTGGAAATCATCCTCACCCGCGTCGAGAAGCGGCTGAACTACTACCATGATTAGGAGCGACGTCATGACCAACGAACAACCCGTCGTGCTGCTCGAGCATGCGCAGAAAAGCTTCGGCGGGACGCCGGTGCTCAAGGACATCTCGCTCAAGGTGCAGCCGGGCGAGGTGGTGGCCGTCATCGGGCCGTCGGGCGGCGGCAAGTCGACGCTGCTGCGCTGCATGACGCTGCTGGAGACGCTCGACGCGGGGCGCTTGGCCTACGGCGACCTTGTGGTTGCCGAAAGCGACGGCGCGGGCGCGGCGGCCTATGCGCCAAAGGCCGTGCTCAAGGAAGCGAAGACCCGCTTCGGCCTGGTGTTCCAGAACTTCAACCTGTTCCCGCACTACACGGTGCTGAAGAACGTGACCGACGCGCCGCTGCACGTGCAGAAGCGCCCGAAGGACGAGGTCATGGAACATGCGCGCGCCCTGCTGGCGAAGATGGGGCTGGCGGGCACGGAGGACAAGGTGCCCTGCGAGCTGTCGGGCGGCATGCAGCAGCGCGTGGCCATCGCCCGCGCGCTCGCGCTCGACCCCGACGTGCTGTTCTTCGACGAGCCCACGAGCGCGCTCGACCCGGAGCTCACGAAGGACGTGCTCAAGGTCATCCGAGACTTGGCCGCCGAGCACATGACCATGGTGATCGTGACGCACGAGATGAGCTT
>NZ_DBFEGU010000140.1:0-5668 GCF_048329335.1 Eggerthella sp.
GTATAGCGGAATGAACGCGAACACGACGGCCAGCACGTCGAGCAGACCGAACGACAGCATGCCGCTGCTGCGCGCCGTCGAGCGGCGCTCGTCGCGGGCGAGCACGATGAGGTCGTCGGCGGACAGGAGGTCGTCCACCGACACGTCGAACAGGCGCGCGACGGCCTGCAGCGAGTCGAGGTTGGGCGAGCCGCCGCCCGTCTCCCACTTCGACACGGCCGTGCGCGACACGTACAGCCTGGCGGCAAGCTGCTCCTGGGTCAGGCCGCGCTCGGTGCGCAGCGCTTTCAGCTTCTCTCCGAAATCCATGGGACGCGCCCCCTTTCAGGCTCCCAAGATGGCTGAGCCGCATCGCTCCGGCAAGACACGATTCGTGTCATCGCCCGTCCACGCAGGTCGCAGGCTTGCGCGCGACTACGGCGATCGTCGGGCTCACCTCGTCGAGAGGTGCGCCAGCCGCGTCGCCGACAAGCTCCGCCTTTTCGAAGCCGGCTTCTTCGAGCTCCGCCGAGAGCGTTGCAGGCGCTCCTTCTTCGACGGTTCGTCAGCATTCGAAGCGATCATTCTACCATCTGATATCATGCTGTTTCCGAACATGACGCCGCGACCGAAGGAGCACCGTGGAGAAGCTGCCGCCCATCGAGAAAGTGTACGAGGCATGGTCCGCCGTCGCCGACAGACGCGTCGAGCTGCATCCCGACGAGCGCGGCCTCGATGCCGATCGAGTCGAAGCGTCGGCGCGGGAAGCCTACGACGCGCTGGGCGCGCTCGACATAGCCGTCAAACGAGGGTCGGCCAGACCGCCGAAGTCCTCGAAGGCGTGAGGGAGAATTCTGATCGAGCGAGGGCGCGTCAGCCGATGCGCCCTCGCTTCTATGTTTCCGCACGTTGAATTCCAAGCGGCATCAAGAGCCGTCGTGGACGAGCTTGAGACCGATGACGCAAGCTATGAGGCCGATGATGAGCAGCACTTTCGCCACCGATACGGGCTCTGTTCCCGAGAGCATGCCGTAGGCGACCGTGAGCGAGGCGCCGATGCCGACCCAAACGGCGTACGAGGTGCCCGTTGGCAGCGTTTTGACCGCGTAGGACAAGCCGACCATGCTCAACGCCAGCGCAACCAGGAACACGATCGAAGGCGCTAGCCTGGTGAACCCCTCCGCGCGCCCGAGCGCCGTGGCCCACACCGCTTCCAAGACGCCCGATACGATAAGAACGACCCATGCCATGAGAAGACCCCTTTCGTAGGTTATGCGCCGTCTTTTCGATCCTGGTACGGCTGCCCTCGTCAGGGAATCATGCGAAACGATGAAACGCCTTCAGTGTAGCAAACCGGAGGCGCATCGGAAATCGGAAGCCATCGCCTTTTCGCCCGGAAAACACGGTTCCAGGTGCGATTCCGTGTTTTCCGGGCGACGATGCGCGCAGAACGCGGCGCGTCAGCGCGAAAGCTCCCACTGGGGCAGGTCCTGCAAGGCCACGGCCGCGAGGCCGCCGAGGCGCGCGGCTTCCATGCCGGCCACCATGGCCTGGGCGCCGGCGAGGTTCGTCACGTGGGTCACGCCGTGCTTCACGGCCTCGAGGCGCAGCTCGTAGCCGTCGGCGCGCGTGGCGTGGCCGAACGGCGTGTTGATCATGAGCGAGATGTCCCCGGCGGCGATCATGTCGCGCACGTTGCCCTCGCCCTCGTGGATCTTCCTCACCTGCTCGCACTCCACGCCGGCCGCCCGCAACGTGCGGGCCGTGCCGCCTGTGGCCACGATGCGAAAGCCCAGACGCGCGATGTCGCGAGCGATGGGCACGATGGCGCGCTTGTCGCGGTCGCACACGCTGACGAACACCGTGCCGCCCTCGGGCAGCGCGTAGCTGATGGCCAGCTGCGTCTTCGCGAACGCCGCCGGGAAGTTGCGCGCGATGCCCATGACCTCGCCGGTGGACTTCATCTCGGGGCCGAGCACCGTGTCGGCGCCGGGGAAGCGGCCGAAGGGCATGACGGCTTCCTTCACGCTGAAATGCTCGAGCCGGCGGTCGTCGGGCGGCATCCCCAAATCGGCCAGCTTCTCCCCCGCCATGATGCGCGCAGCGACCTTCGCCAGCGGAACGCCCGTCGCCTTCGAGGCGAACGGTACCGTGCGGCTGGCGCGCGGGTTCGCCTCGATGATGTAGATGACCTGGTCTTTGATGGCGAACTGGATATTGATGAGCCCCACCACGCCCAGGCGCAGCGCCAAGCGGCGCGCGATGGCGCGCAGCTGCGCCTGCACGGCCTCGGACAGCGCGAACGGCGGCGTGCAGCAGGCCGAGTCGCCCGAATGGATGCCCGCCATCTCGATGTGCTCCAGCACGCCGCCCACGAACACCTGCTCGCCGTCGCAGAGCGCGTCGAGGTCCACCTCCACCGCGCCTTCGAGGAAGCGGTCGAGGTACACCGGGTGGTCGGGCGAGATCTTCGCGGCCTCCGCCATGTATTTCTCCAGCTGGGCGCCGTCGTAGACGATGCCCATGCCGCGCCCGCCCAGCACGTAGCTGGGGCGCACGAGCAGCGGGAAGCCGATGCGGTCGGCCACGACGCACGCCTCTTGGTACGTGGAGGCCATGCCGGCGGCCGGGTAGACGATGCCCAGCTCGTCGAGGACGGCGGCGAAGCGGTCGCGGTCCTCGGCCAGGTCGATGGCTTCCGGCGAGGTGCCCATGATGGGCACGCCGGGCGCCGCCAGCGCGTTCGCCAGCTTGAGCGGCGTCTGCCCGCCGAGCGTGACCACCACGCCGTCGGGCTGCTCGACATCGACGATGTCCATGACGTCCTCGAACGTGAGCGGCTCGAAGTACAGCTTGTCGGACGTGTCGTAGTCGGTGGACACCGTCTCGGGGTTGCAGTTCACCATGATCGTCTCGAACCCGGCCTCGTGCAGAGCGTAGCTGGCGTGCACGCAGCAATAGTCGAACTCGATGCCCTGGCCGATGCGGTTCGGCCCCGCGCCCAGAATCATGGCGCGCCGCCGCGTCTTCGGCGCCGTCTCGGTCTCGTCGGCATCGTAGGTCTTGTAATGGTAGGCCGTGGCGCTGGGGAACTCGGCGGCGCAGGTGTCCACGGTCTTGAACGCAGGCCTCACGCCCAGCATCTTACGGCACGTGCGCACGGTGAGCTCGTCGGATCCCGTGAGGTGCGCGATCTGCGCGTCGGCCAGCCCCATGCGCTTGAGCAGGCGGAACGCGTCGGCATCGAGCTCGTCCAGCGCCATGCCGCGCAGGTTCTCCTGCACGCGCACGATGTCGGCCATGCGCGCGACGAAGAAGGGGTCCACGCGGCTCGCCGCGCTCGCGCGCTCGACCGTCCAGCCGCGGCGCAGCGCCTCGGCCAGGTAGAAGATGCGCTCGGCCGTGGGACGCGCCACGAGGTCTTCCAGCGCCTCGTCGGACGCGTCGGCCTCGCCGCCTTTGCCGTCGGCTCCCAGGCCCGCGCGCCCGTTCTCCAGCGAGCGCATGGCCTTGCCGAGCGATTCCTCGAACGTTCGGCCGATGGCCATGACCTCGCCGACGGCCTTCATGCGCGTGGACAGCGTGTCGTCGGTGCCCTGGAACTTCTCGAACGCGAAGCGCGGCACCTTCACCACGCAGTAGTCGATGGACGGCTCGAAGCAGGCGGGCGTGGCCTTCGTGATGTCGTTCACGATCTCGTCGAGCGTGTAGCCCACGGCCAGCTTCGCGGCCGCCTTCGCGATGGGGAAGCCCGTGGCCTTCGACGCGAGCGCCGAGGAGCGCGACACGCGGGGGTTCATCTCTATGACGATCATGCGGCCGTTTTCCGGGTTGACGGCGAACTGCACGTTGGAGCCGCCGGTCTCCACGCCGATCTTCTCGAGGATGGCCAGCGACGCCGCGCGCATGCGCTGGTACTCCACGTCCGTCAGCGTCTGCGCGGGCGCCACCGTGATGGAGTCGCCCGTGTGCACGCCCATGGCGTCGAAGTTCTCGATGGAGCACACGATGATGCCGTTGCCGGCGCGGTCGCGCATGACCTCCATCTCGTACTCTTTCCAGCCCTCGATGCTCTCCTCCACCAGCACCTCGCCGGCCGGCGACAGCTCCAGGCCCTGGCCCACGATCTCGTGCAGCTCGGCCGCGTCGTGCGCGATGCCGCCGCCCGCGCCGCCCAGCGTGAACGAGGGGCGCAGCACCACGGGGTAGCCGAGCTCGGCCACGATGTCCTCGGCGTCGGCGATGGAATAGGCGTAGCCGGAGCGCGACGTCTCGATGCCAAGCTCCGCCATGCACTCGTTGAACTGCTTGCGGTCCTCGCCGCGCTCGATGGCCTCGAGGTCGCAGCCAATCATCTCCACGCCGTACTTGGCCAGGATGCCGGCGCGCGCGAGCTCGACGGCCGTGTTGAGCCCGGTCTGGCCGCCCAGCGTGGGCAAGAGGGCGTCGGGGCGCTCCTTCGCGATGACCTGCTCGACGAACTCCACGGTGATGGGTTCGACGTAGGTGCGGTCGGCCAGGCCCGGGTCGGTCATGATGGTGGCGGGGTTGCTGTTCACGAGCACCACGCGATAGCCGTCGGCCTTCAACACCTTGCAGGCCTGCGCGCCCGAGTAGTCGAACTCGCACGCCTGCCCGATGACGATGGGGCCGCTTCCGATGACGAGGATGGTTTGGATGTCTTCGCGCTTAGGCATGGGAGGCCTCCTTCCCTTCGGCGAACGACCAGCCGGCCAGGCGATCCTCGGCGATGTCGATGTCGAGGTAGTTTGCACATTCGCGCGGGTCAGGCAAGGTCAGCGAGGGCGCGGCTGGTGCCCCAGATTGCCCTGATGCAAGGCTGGACTGGACTTCCGTCCGTCCAGCCGCAGCAGAAGGGCAAGATGGGGTGCCAGCCGCGGCCGCAGCGTCGGCAACGCCGCCGTTCGCCAGAACGGCGGACTCCATCAACCGCGCGAACGCGGCGAACAGGTAATGGGCGTCGGTGGGGCCCGGCGAGGCTTCCGGGTGGTACTGCACCGAGAACGCGGGTATGTCGAGGAACGCGACGCCCTCGGCCGTGCCGTCGTTGAGGTTCACGTGCGTGAGCTGGATGCGTCCGAAGCGCTCGTTTTGCACCACCGGCGCGACGCCGCGGCGCACCCAGCAGCGCAGGTCGTCCTCATGCGCGCAGACGCCGGCCGATAGCTCCGGCACGAGCGCGCCCAAGCTGGGGAACACGAGGCCGAAGCCGTGGTTCTGCGCGGTGATCTCCACGCGCCGCGTGCGCAGGTTCATGACGGGATGGTTGCCGCCGCGGTGGCCGAACTTGAGCTTCTCGATATCCGAGCCCGCCGCCTTGGCGATCATCTGGTGCCCCAGGCAGATGCCGAACACGGGCACCCTCCCCAGCAGTTGCTCCACCTGGGCGTACGTGCCCTCGACGGCCTCGGGGTCGCCCGGGCCGTTCGACAGGAACACGCCGTCGGGAGCCATGGTCAGCACCTCGTCCGCCGGGGTGTCCCACGGCACGCAGGTCACGCCGCAGCCGGCGCGCACGAGGTTTTCGAGGATGGAGCGCTTCGCTCCGCAGTCGTAGGCGACCACTTTGAAGCGCGGCTCGGGAGGCGCGGCGAGCGCGAACGCCTGCGAAGCCGGCAGGTCGTCGGCCGAGAAGCGGCGCGGACGCGCGCACGACACCGTGGAGGCC
>NZ_DBFEGU010000141.1:0-2517 GCF_048329335.1 Eggerthella sp.
GCGAGAGCAGCTCGCGGGCGCGGAAGGGCTTGGCGATGTAGTCGTCGGCGCCCATGTCGAGGCCGGCCACGGTGCTGAACTCGTCGTCGGAGGCCGTGAGGAAGATGACGGCGGGAGCCGGGTCGCACGCCTTGGCCGCCGCGCACACGGCGAACCCGTTGCCCTGGGCGAGCGCCACGTCCACCAGCGCCAGGTCGAAACGTTCGCTGCGCAGCAACTCGACGGCCGCGTCCTGGCCGTCGGCACAGCGCGTCTCGTATCCTTCCGATCGCAGCAGGTCCGTCAAGCTGGCGACGATGGCCGCGTCGTCTTCGACGAGCAACATGCGCATGGGGCGTCCTTCCCTTCGGGTGCATCGTCTCCACGGTAGCAGAAAACGCGGGAAAGGGGAGGGGAGGATCAGCCTTCTTCGTCGTCGACGAACTCCAGGATGTCGCCGGGTTGGCAGTCCAGCTCCTTGCAGATGGCGTTGAGCGTTTTGAAGCGCACCCCGCTGACCTTGCCGTTCTTCAGCTTCGACAGATTGCCGTCGGCTATACCCACCTTCTCGGCCAGCTCTCCCAGGGAAACCTTGCGATCGGCCATCATCCGATCGAGGCGCAGCACGATAGCCATGCTGCCCTCCTAGATGATCTCGAAGTTCTCGTCTTGGACGAGATAGCCGTACTCGATGATCTGCCCGAGGCAGAACACGATGGCGGCCAGCATGAAGGCGAACATGACCGATTCGTCCACGAGAGCGCCGGACAGCGTTCCGGTTTGGATGCTGACGACTGCCCAGTACAGCCACTTCGGCACCGCGAGCGTCGCGAAAAGGAGCACGGCCACCGCTTTGATCTTGCGCGGCAGGTTTGCGAAGAACGGCGTCTCCTCGCGATTGATGCGCAGAAAGACGAGAGCGACGTACACGGCCAACGCGACGAGAAGCCCGTCCCCGAGCAATCCCATGCCGTGGCGCACGGAGTCGGGGTTCGACAGCGCTTCACCGGTCGTCAGCCAGTCGAAGATATTGATCGACGTCTGAATGCCGAACAGCAGCGCGATGGCGAGGATCGCGACGAATGCGGTCATGCTGGTCGACTTGATCTTGGCGCGCGTCTTGTCCATAGGGGTCTCCTCGCTATCGGATGGCTCCCAGTATACGCCGAAACATGACACAAAATGATATGAATATGACGTTTTACGTCAAAACATGCAGCCGGTCGATCTACAGATCCACCCAGAACCTCGAGTTCTTGTACAGCTCCTCCACTTTGCTGCGCGCCCACGGGGTCTTGCGCAGGAACGTGAGCGAGCTCTTGAAGTTCGGGTTCTTCTTGAAGCAGTTGATCCTGATGCGCTTGGCCAGGCCGTCCCAGCCGTACTTGTTCACCAGCTGCTTGAGCATCGTCTCCAGCGTGATGCCGTGCAGCGGGTCGTTGGGATGCTGCCGATCTGCGGGGTTGTCGGGCATGGGCTCTCCGTGTTCCTCGAAACGTGTGCGCTCCATGATGACGCATGTGCGCGGCGTTTCCCGCCGGAAACGACCGCAATCAGCGAAACATCGTGCAAAATCAGGCGTATCTTCGCTCCAAAAACACGCCCCAGCGGACGAAGCGTGTTTTTGGAGCGAAGATACGCCTTTCTCTGTTTGCGTTTACCGACGGCGCCCCATCGCCAGCACCGCGCGCACGCCGAGGAGCGTGAACGCCGCCACGGCGACGGCGCCCGCCGCTCCACCGGCTATGAGCCCGCCGACGAGCCCTGCGCTCTTCCCGTGGGCATGCTCGGGGTCTTGGCATCGCCGGGCGTCCGGCGTCGCGGGTCGATGCGGCCCCTCCGGCCCATCCGGCGTTTCCGCCGCTGAGGGCGCGTCGCGCTCCTCCTCGTTTCCCATGAGGGTGTCCAGCCCCCGGCCGAGGGCTGCGGGACGGGCGCTTCCTTCTTTCGCGTTCATGGCTGCCTCCTTCTGCTTGGCTTGTCCTTCCGCTCGGCACCTTACGCTTCGGGCGCGTCGGCGCAGCGGGCGGGCGCGCGGCGTGGGCGAGGCGAGTCGCAGCTGTAACGTTCGGTTGGAAAGCGTTTGCTCGGATCGAGGCCGAAATTAAAGATCGGACGAGACGAAGCTGTCGATGAGGCGCAGGGCGGGATGGGCCACGATGCCGCCCGCCAGCGCGCCTCCCGCGCCCACGAGCCAATCGAAGAAGCTGAAGGGGTGGTCGGGAACCATGAGCGACACCGCTCCGTCGGCGATGCCCAGCATGCACGTGATCAGGACGGCCGCTGCGCAGGCGGTGAGCAGTCCCATATGCTGCCACAGCGCGTTCGCCAGCAGGAAGCCGAGCACCGCGAACTCGACGAAGTACGCCACTGCCGAAGGCGCGCTCACGGCGGGCCCGAAGTACACGACCGCCGCCCATGCCGCGGCCAGCGCCCAGCGCCCGACCACGATGAAGCGCCGCCGCTTCGACATGCGCGGCTTCGCATCTCCGATATCTTGCATCCGATCGTCCATGCCCCCACCATACCACGCCCCCC
>NZ_DBFEGU010000142.1:0-8953 GCF_048329335.1 Eggerthella sp.
GGCGGGGAGCGACGCTGGGCGCAAGCGACGCCGGGCGACACAGGGCGGCTTCGGGCGCAAAAAAGCGCCCGGGGCGGAGTGGCCGTCCCGGGCGCTCGCTGCGCTTCGCTTGCTCGCTTGCCCGCGTTCGCGCTTACGCCTTCACCGCCCCGTACTTCGAGCGGTTCAGCACCAGCACAGCCGCGATCATCAGCACGGCGCCCACGACGAGCGCGATCCACGGGTTGCCCGTGAAGCCGGCGATGATGTAGCCCACCAGACACACGGCCGCCACCACCGAAGCGTACGGCAGCTGCGTAGCCACATGGCGCAGGTGGTTGCACTGCGCGCCCGCCGACGACAGAATGGTGGTATCCGAAATAGGCGACACATGGTCGCCGTACACCGCACCGCCCAGCGTGGCGCCGATGGCCACGAGGAACAGCGGATCTTGCGCCGGGAACACGCCGATCACGATGGGCAGGATCAGCGCGATGGTTCCCCACGACGTGCCCATGGCGAAGCCGATGAACGCCGCCACCACGAAGATGACCACCGGCAGCAGAGCCAGCCCCACGCCGATGCTGTTCAGGAAGCCGCTGACGAACTCGCCCGTACCCAGCAGGTAGCGGCACGTGCCGCCTAGGCTCCATGCCAGCACGAGGATCATGATGGCGCCCACCATGGAGCGCACGCCCTCGGCCACGCCGTCCATGTACCCCGACAGCGTCATCAGCTTGCGCGGCAGGAACATGGCCGCCGTCACCACCAGCGCCACGCACACGCCGATGCACAGGCCGAACACCGGGTTCTCGCCCACAGCCGTGGCGAAGTCGACGCCCTGGAAGAAGCCGCCCGCGTACAGCATGCCCAGAATCGAGAAGATGATGAGCACGATGATGGGAATGATCAGGTCGAACACGCGTCCCTTGTCCGAGATGGCCATGCCCTTGAACTCTTCGACGGCCACCTTCGCAGCCTCGTCCAGCTCGTCCTCCTCGGCTACAATGGTATCCAGCTTCGCCGGCAGCGCGTCGGCCGCGTTCGGATCGGAAATGCCCACCGTCGACATCGACTCGAGAGCGCTGTCCTTCGACGGAATGCGATGCTGCTGGTCGGCCGGCTTCTGCACCTCGGCCTCGGCAACGCGCATGGGGCCGAAGTCCTTCTTGGTAGCGCACATGAAGAAGACGAACACGATGGTGAGCAGCGCATAGAAGTTGTACGGGATGGACTGGACGAACGTGGTGAAACCGCCTTCGCCCAGGTAGCCGCCTACGGCCACGGCCCACGAAGACACCGGCGCGATGATGCAGATAGGCGCCGCGGTGGAGTCGATGATCCATGCCAGCTTCTCGTGGCTGATGTTAAATCGATCGGTGACGGGGCGCATGACCGCGCCCACCGTGAGGCAGTTGAAGTAGTCGTCCACGAAGATGATGATGCCCAGCACCGCAGTGAGAATCTGCGCCATCTTCGCGTTCTTGATGTGCGTAGACACCCACTCGGCGTACGCGCGCGATCCGCCGGCGGCCGCGATGACCACCACGAGCGCGCCCAATAACGCAAGGAACAGCAGCAGCGCCCCGTTGCCGGCTATCTGCTCGGCCATCATCTGCGGCACCATGGTGAACGAGTCCACCAGCGGCTCGACGCCCACGCCGTTGAGCGAGAACTGGTAGATCACCATGCCCACGAACACGCCGATGGCCAGCGAGGAATACACCTCCTTCGTGATCAGCGCCAAACCCAGCGCAAGAATCGGCGGTATGATTGACCATACCCCCGTGCTGATGAGGTCGAATCCTTCCATATGATCCCCTTCGTCGTGCTATTCGCCGAACGGCATGCACGTGGTTCCGCCTTCACCCTCGCCGCGCTTCTCCCGACGCGATGCTTGAGGACGCAGGCCGAATCGCCGCCGCTCGGCACCAGTTTCCTAAGTATACAAGGACAAGCGCGCCCGAGGGGGCGAAAACGCCGATGTTTTCGATCGACGAAGCACGCGAGCACGAACGCGAGGGGCCGTGCGACGCCGGGCGCGGGAGCAAGCGCGAACGCGAGGAGCCACGCGTGTCGGACGCGGGCGCAAGCGCGAACGCGAGCCGCGCGACGTCGGACGCAAGTGCGAGCGCGACGCGTTAGGCCGTGCGACGTCGGGCGCGGGCGCAAAGCGTTCTACAGCTGGAACAGCGCGATGGCGGCGAAAGGGAGCCAGAACACGAAGATAACCACGAACGGCCAGCGGTGGGCGTTGCTGACGGCCACGTATTCGCGGATGAACGCGGTGGGCCAGAAGTAGCGCGCGGTCCTGCTGCCCACCCCGTCGGCGGCCAGCCCGATCTTGTGCGCGTACTCGGCCGTGCGGAACACGTGGTAATCGCTGGTCACCACTGCGGCGCGGTACGCGCCCGCGCCCGACCGCGCGTCCATGATGGCTTTGGAGTTGCGCAGGTTCTCCATCGTGGTGGTGGATCGGTTCTCCTCGATGACGGCATCGGCGGGCACGCCGCGCTCCTCGACGAGGTACGTGCGCATGGCCTCGGCTTCCGACACCTCCTCGTCGGCGCCCTGGCCGCCCGACGCGATGATGACGGCGCGGCGGTGGTCGGCCTCCCATAGCTCGACGGCCTTGTCCAGGCGCGCGGCCAGCAGGGGCGTGGGCTTCGTGCCCGACAGGCCGGCGCCGTGCACGACGATGTAATCGTAATCGCGGCGCTTGGGCAGACGGCGGTACAACCACGAATACAGCAGCAGGGCCGCGAACGTGAACGCCACGTACGAGCCCTCCATCAACACCAGCAGCGCCAACGCCAGCACGATGGGCGGCGCCTGGACGAACAGCAGCACCGGACCTCCCACGCACGCCATGACGATGCAAAGCGCCAGCAGGCCCGGCAGCAGATGCGACAGCGACAGGCCTTCGCGCTTCACCACCACGAACGTGTTCGCCAGCAGGAACACCACCAGCGCCACCGTGCCGAACGGGATGGCCGCCAAGCCGATGAGCACCAGCCACGGCAGATCGAACTGGATGGACAACCCGTACAGCGCGAACAGGCACAGCAGCAGGAAGTACAGCGCGTTGCGGAACTGCCGCGGTTCCTTGCGGTAGTTCTTGGCGAACAGAAACCCGAACACCAGCGCGGGAAAGTATATGAGAACAAGCTGGAAGATCATGCGCGTGCTTTCACGAGAGCCGATACTGGCTGACAGTATACCGCGGAACGCGAGCCGCCGCCCCCTTCGCTCCCGCGGGGCGCGAGAACGCAGGGACGGAACGAGCGCAGAGTACTCAGGGGCTGGAAGTTCCGAGTCGCGAGTCGAACGAGAATCCTCCCTAACCCCCCCCCAACAGCACACAAGCCATCGCGCGGCGCGCTGATGCGAGCCGTAGACGGCGCGCGGTGCCACCACCCAAGACGAACGGGTGTTTCACGTGAAACACCCGGGCGAACCGGCCGGTTCGACGCATCGCCCTCGGCAGCGTTGCGCACCGAGTTATCCGCGCAGTCGAAGGCTCCCCCGGATGGCGAAAACCCATCGAATTCGGAAATTTCGTCCGCGGCGTAGCCGCGCTGAGGAAACCCCTCCCGCATAATGCCTGGTGGCAGAGGATACCTTACGCGGAACCTCGCGCCGAACAAGCGCGACGCGCGCGATAGCTTCCGAATTCGATGGGTTTTCGCCATCCGGGACGCGACGGGCTGCACGGAAGACCGTCAGACGGAACAGCGCGACCCTTGATAAGGAGCCTCTTCGGGCGCAATGCGCCAAACAGGCGGTCGTGACCAGCGCTTCGCGCGATACGCTCGCGAAGCAAGCCGGTGCTTCATGCGAGACACAGGCGGCAAACGGCTTCCGAGATGCAAGCTTCGCTCCAAGAACACGCCTCGTTCGCTGAAGCGTGTTCTTGGAGCGAAGCGCCCTCTGCCGTCCCGCAGACTTTGAGACGACAGAGGTTTCGAAGCTTCGGCTCAGAACTACTCCGCTTCCAGCTCCTGCTCGTATTCGCGGTCGATGGCTCCCTCGACGTGCGGCGGGTCGACCTCGAACTCAACGCGCTTCGTGAACAAGCTGACCACCGGCACGATGATCAGCGACAGCACCATCGCGATGGCGCCGCAGTTGATGGGCGACGCGATGAACGCCGCGCCCACGAACCCGGCGATCATGTTGCCCGTGGTCAGACCCACGCCCACGATGAAGCTGGCCCACACAGCCGGACGCGAGACGCGCTTGGAGTACAGCCCCCAGAAGAACGGCCCCAAGAACGAGCCGGCCAGCGCGCCCCACGAGATGCTCATCAGCTGCGCGATGAACGTGATGGACGAGTTGTACTGCACCAGCGCGATCACCGCCGAGATCACGATGAACACCACGATCAGCACGCGCATGTAGCCCAACTGCTTCTTCTCGCTCATGTTCTTCACCACGTTGTCTTTCAGCAGATCGAGCGTCAGCGTGGACGACGACGTCAGCACCAGCGATGACAGCGTGGACATGGACGCGCTCAGCACCAGCACGATCACGATGCCGATGAGCAGGTCGGGCAGCGTGGACAGCATGGTGGGCATGATAGAGTCGTACACCGGCGTGCCTGCGGCGGTCATCTCCACCTGATCGCCGTACAGGCGGCCGAACCCTCCCAGGAAGTAGCTGCCGCCGGCCACCACCATGGCGAACACGGTGGAGATGATGGCGCCCTGCTTGATGGCTGGACCGCTTTTGATGGCGTAGAACTTCTGCACCATCTGAGGCAGACCCCACGTGCCCAAGCTGGTCAGCACGATGACCCCGATGAGATCGGGCAGGTTCGGCCCGAAGAAGCTGACGAACGGCCCGGCCATCTCGCTGCCCTCGGCGGGAATGAGCGACAGCGTGGTGAGGGCCTCGGTGAAGCCCCCGTTGTTCACCAGCACCGCCACGATGACGGCAACGATGCCCAGCAGCATGACGATGCCCTGGATGAAGTCGTTCATCACCGTGGCCATGTAGCCGCCCAGCACCACGTACACGCAGGTGATAACCGCCATACCGATGACGCACACCTCGTAGGGCAGGCCGAACGCCATGCCGAACAGGCGCGACAGGCCGTTGTACACGCTGGCCGTGTACGGGATGAGGAACACGAAGATGATGGCCGCGGCCGCGATGCGCAAACCCTTCGACTGGAACCGCGCGCCGAAGAACTCGGGCATCGTGGACGCGCCCAGGCGGTGCGTCATCTCGCGCGTGCGCGGGCCCAGTACCCACCAGGCCAGCAAGCTTCCCAGGATGGCGTTGCCGATGCCGATCCACGTGGCGGCCACGCCGTATTTCCAACCGAACTGACCGGCGTAGCCCACGAAGATGACGGCGGAGAAGTAGCTGGTGCCGAACGCGAACGCGCTCAACCACGGCCCCACGTTGCGGCCGCCCAGGATGAACCCGTCGACGCTTCCGGTGTGTCGTCGGCAGTAGATGCCGACGCCCACCGCCACGCCGACGAAAATAAGCACCATGCATATCTTTTCGATCATGAGTCTTCCTATCGATTCATGCGCGCCGCCCGTCGGCGGGCGCTCTTCCCCAAGAAAGCGAGCCCCGTTTTGCTTCGTGTTCCGCGACCGGATGTTTCACGTGAAACATTTGTTCCTTTGTCGCACTGCAATGCGATGAATTGTTTCACGTGGAACATCGCGTCGGGAAGGGCCCGCGCGGTGGCGCACATGACTTTGCCGGAACGCAACACCCGTCGGCACGACGCCGACGAAGCACCACGGGCAAACCCATGTGCTAGAGGTATCGATAGGAATAATAGGAAACGGCACGGTAGGCGGTTCGACCGGCCAGGGGCGCGTCAGAGGCGTCGGCCGCACGATGGGCGACAGCGCTGACCGCGTCGATTGCGCTGGTCGTCACGGCGGCGTGGGACGCGTGGGGCGAAGCCGGCTGCGCGGCGAATACCGTTACAAGCGAGTCCGCGGGACGCGGAGCGAGGGAGCGGCACACAGCCGCGACGGCGAGCTGAAGCTGCCAGCGCTGTTCGACGGCGGTATGTCCCTTCGCGGAATGCATGCGCATACTCTACCATAGTGGAGCGCCTCCATCATGCAAAAAGTTCGCAAATCCCCCTCCGCCGCCGAACGGATGTTTCACGTGAAACATCCGGAAGGCATCCGAAGCTTCCGCATCATCTAGCTTGCACCAAAGAAGGCGGTTCGCGCGCAAAAAGAGGGAGGCAGCCCGTCAGGGTGCCTCCCTCCACGTACGAGAAAGCTCCGCTTTGCGACTAGTACCGGCTGTCGAAGATGCGCTTCGTTTTCTTCTCGCTGCGGGGCAGCTCGCCCATGGGGACGCCCTTGGCATCGGGGGTGCAGCCGCACTTCGCCTTGAAGATGAGGGCCAGCTCCTCCTCGGCGCGCGTCTTCGCCTCGTCTTGCAGCGGGGTTTCGAACAACACGGTGAGCACGTCCTTGCCGCTGATGTTCTCGATCATCACCTGGTACTCGCTGGACGTGCCGTCGGTGGCGGCGATGACTTCCTCCACCTGGGCGGGGAAGATGTTGCAGCCCTTCACCTTGAACATGTCGTCGGTGCGGCCGGTCAGCGTGTCGATGCGCGGGTGGCGATGGCCGAAGCCGCACGTGCAGTCGCCCGGGATGATGCGCGTGAGGTCGTGCGTGCGGTAGCGGATGAGCGGGGCGCCCTGCTTGCGCAGCGTGGTCAGCACCAGCTCGCCCACTTCGCCGTCGGGCACGGGCGCGCCGGTGTCGGGATCGACCACTTCCACGTACACGTAATCGTCCCAAATGTGCATGCCGTGATGCTCGTCGCACGATATGCCGATGCCAGGGCCGTACACCTCGGTCAGGCCGTAGATGTCGTAGATCTCCACGCCCAGCTCGCCCGCGATGCGCTGGCGCATCTTGTCGCCCCACCGCTCGGAACCGATGACGCCCTTGCGCAGGCAGATGCGGTCGCGGATGCCGCGCTCGGCGATCTCCTCGGCCAGCAGCAGCGCGTAGGAGCTGGTGGCGCACAGCACGGTGGACTTGAGGTCCTGCATCATGCGCAGCTGCTTCTCGGTGTTGCCCGGCCCCATCGGGATGGTCATGGCGCCCAGGCGCTCGGCGCCCAGCTGGAAGCCGATGCCAGCCGTCCACAGACCGTAGCCGGGGGTGATGTGGATGCGGTCGCGGTTCGTGATGCCCGCCGTCTCGTAGCAGCGTGCGAACTGGATGGCCCAGTCGGTGACGTCCTGCTGCGTGTAGGGGATGATGACCGGCGTGCCCGTGGTGCCGCTGGAGCTGTGGATGCGCACGATCTCCTCGTCGGGCACGGCCTGCAAGCCCAGCGGATAGGCGTTGCGCAGATCGTCCTTCTCGGAGAACGGAAGCTTCTCGAAGTCCTCCTGGGTTTGCACATCGGAGAGGTCGATGCCCTCGAACTTGGCGGCGTAAAACGCCGAGCGCTCCTTCAGCGTGGCGAACTGCTGCTTGATGAGGGCGAACTGGTCGTTGGTAAGCTGCATGATGATCCCCTTCTGGGACGATGGTCTTCTACCGGATATGAGGATGCTTCAAGCCCGCGGGCGCGAGTCTTGAAGCTAAAGCCATCGACCCGCCGAAACCACGGCTGGGAAGGAGAGGATGTCGTTGTCGTTCGCGAGTTCCATGCGTTTATTCTAGGCGAAGGGCGTGCGATTGCAAACCCGCAAGTTCCCCGGGAAGCATCATCGCCCCAAAAACACGCCTCAACGCGTGAAGCGTGTTTTTGGGGCGATGATGCTCCGACATCGGCCTTACGATTTCTGGCCAGAACGACAAGACGAACCAGCGCGCAGGGCGGTTCGGCACCGGCTATCATGCGACCCAGTGCCGACGGCGATCACCAGCTGTAGCAGCCTTTTCCGTTGTCCTTGCTGGCGTACAGAGCGCAATCGGCGGCGCGGTAGAGGTCGAAGAACGTCTCGCCTCGCACAACGCGCACGATGCCCACCGAACATCCCAGCTCTACGGCACGCGAAGCAGAATGCGATCCCCATGCCTCGATAAGCTCGCACGCTTTGCATTGGGCTTCCTCTACCGAAAGCGGGCAGGTAGAGAACACGGCGAACTCGTCGCCTCCCATGCGCCCGACCAGCGCATCGCGCGGGAAGACGCGCAACAGCACGTCGGCGAACTCTTGGATGACCCGGTCGCCTTCAGGATGGCCCAACGTGTCGTTCACCGTTTTGAAGTTGTCGAGGTCGATCATGAAGAAAGCGCTGCCCTCGCCGCCTTCGACAAGCGCCGCTGCCACATATTTCTCGAACGCGGCATGGTTCAACAGCTCGGTCATAGAATCGAGCTCGGCGCGGCGCTCCATAGCCTTGGAATACTCCAAAGCGGCGTTCGCCTGCTCGGTAGCCGTTTTCGGATAGTACTCTTCGCGCCGTTGATCGACGTTGGGCGTGGAATGATGCAGATGCACCAGCAGCCACCGGTCGCCCTCGCGACGGAATACCAGCGTGAAACGCGTGTCCATTTCCACGAGCAACGGTTTCGGACGGTCGGGTCGCTCACGCGCCCACAACGTGCCGAACACGATGCAGGTGTCCTCGCCGATGGCGCGCGGCTCGTAGTACTCGTCGAGGATCTCGAAGGTGATGTCCTGAGCTTCTTCCTGATCGCGCTCGAGTCCCGCGAAGAACGCCTCGAGGTTGACATAGAGCTCGTGCTTTCCTGTGCCGATGAGCGAGAGGTTCTGCGGATCCATGGTGTCCACGATGAATTGAACGCTTTCGTCCGAAGGCTCGATGATGTACGCGTGCCAAAGCTTGCGCGCCAAATCGACCGCTTCCTGCAGCAACACCTGATCCATCGCCCGCCCCATAACGCCCTCGCCTTCCGCCGACTATTCAAACAAAATTTGAATGACCGCAGTATACATCAGGGGGCGGTGCTTAAAGACGATGGCGACCCCGAACGCGCAAGGAGCCTTCCCCAAC